>SXXZ01000257.1 GCA_005789375.1 Verrucomicrobiales bacterium
ACGCTCCAAACCTCTACCACCCTCAATGGCGCCTTTGCCGACTCCGCGATTAAGAGCGGAGATGAGATCACGGTAGACGGTGCGGCTCTGTTCATCCGCGCCAAGCGCTAAGACAGTAGACTCAATAACTCGTGAGTGACACGGAGGCCGGGCGAAAGCCCGGCCTCTTTTCGTTGTGCGCCCGGCAGGGCGCACTCACCAACGGGTTAAAGTTCCGAGCAGGCCTTCCTTGGGAACCGCAGGACTGCAGGGAAAGGGGCCTGCCTATCAGATAAAACTCGTTCTGTCCGAGGCAACCGGGAACCTCATTTTTTGGTTCCTCGACGTTTCCAGTGGGTTGACCTTCAGGATCGGTTGTCTCCGACAGCCAGTGGTTCCCAGCAACCGGGAGTTCCCATTGCCTTGAAGGCCTGCTAGTTCAGAAGTTTGGAAGGTGGGAACGACGACCTCCCCTACGAGGAGAAATCCCCCCAATTTCGATCAGTGACCCTTGGGTATTTTGAGTTTTATCCGGTTTCTTCTACATTAAGACACACCTTAACGCTTCTCACCACCAGCGGAGCAATTGCTGTCGGTGCGAGTGAGGAATCCCGTGCGGGGCAAGAGACATTCAAGCCACCTCCCATCTTGGGAGCGAGTGCTACCCACTGAAAGTGACGAGAAACCAGAATTTTGGAGCCCCAGGCTGCATCAGTCTCCTAGAACAGAAAGTTCAGTAGTGACCAACGGTCCCAATGGAACAGGCCTGCTTCTCTCAGCAAAAAGCTAGAGACAAAGCGTTGGCTTGTTGTATTGGCCGGACTTGGCAAAATACAACTTGTCGAAATACAACGTGGTGGAATAGGCCTGCAGCCTTATTGCGCCCATGCCGGATAGTGTGCCCCACACCGGCCTAGCGAAACTGACGAGGGCGAAAAGTACCCCCGCTGGAGGCCCCCCCGCTCGCGCCACTTCTGCCACCGCCGCCACCTTGGGGTCTGGGACCGCGATTTGCAGGACCAGATCCTCTGGAAACCCGTCCTGAGCCACCACCGCGCCCACCCGAGGGGCCTGACTCCCGGCGTGAATCTGGAGACACAGCCGGGGCAGCCGCTGAATAGTTGAAACCTTCCAAGCGCTTGCGTGGCAAGGCTCGGTTGATAAAACGCTCCAGGGCTCGTAGGTCGTTGAATTCGTCCGAACTGACCAGACTGATGGCGTCACCCACGGCATTGGCCCGACCTGTGCGGCCGATCCGATGCACGTAGTCTTCGGGTGCCATGGGGAAGTCGAAATTCACCACATGCGAAATTCCGTCCACATCAATGCCCCGCGCTGCGATGTCGGTTGCCACCAAAACGCGCACGGCCCCGCCCTTGAATTCTGCCAAGGCCCGCGTGCGTTGGTTCTGAGACCGATTGGAATGGAGCGTCGCCGTGCGGATTCCGGATTGCTCGAGTCGTCGGGCGATGCGGTCGGCACCATGCTTCATGCGAGTGAAGACCAGAACCATCTCCATGGCAGGATCCAGGAGGAGTTGTTGGAGCAAAGCGGGCTTAAGATGTCGCGCTACTTCGTACACCGACTGGGCCACCGACTCGGCAGGATTCGAACGTCTTCCGATCTCGACGGACTGCGGCGACTGTAAGAATTCGCGGGTCACCGCTTCGATCTCCCGCGACAGCGTCGCCGAAAAGAGCAGGGTCTGCCGACGTTTGGGTAGCTGGCGTACAATATCCCGGATGGAGGGCAGGAAGCCCATGTCCAACATGCGATCTGCCTCGTCGAGGACCAGGTGCTGGATACCGGAAAAGTTGCCATAGCGCCTGGCCATGAGGTCTATCAGACGACCCGGCGTGGCGATGATGATGTCGGCACCCCGTCGGAGCGCCTCAATTTGAGGCTTTTCGCCGACACCGCCAAAGACCGTGGCCACACTGAGGGAAAGAAATTGGGCATAATTTCGCACATTCTCGTGGATCTGGACGACCAGTTCCCGGGTGGGTGCGAGGAACAGGCCGCGGATATGCCCTGGGCTGGAGTGGCCAGTGGCCAGACGTGTCAGGAGCGGCAGCGTGAAGGCCGCAGTCTTGCCGGTTCCGGTCTGGGCAATGCCAATAAGATCCTTGCCGGAGAGGATGAGGGGAATGGCCGCGGCTTGAATCGGCGTCGGTTCAGTGTAGCCGGCTTCATCGACAGCGCGCAGCACACGAGGGTCTAGGCCCAATTGTCTAAAATCCATTTTTGCCAGGGAATCCGTGAGGGAAGAAAATCGAGCAGGAAAAAGCAGAGAAATGCAATGAAAACGGGATGGCCTATCAGCCGATCCGCCAAGTAATCCGCGCCTTGTTCAGGTCGTATGGAGACATCTCCATTTTGACCCGGTCGCCCACGGTGAGACGGACCCAGCGCTTGCGCATCTTGCCGCAGACGGTGGCCAAAACCAGGTGCTGATTGTTCAGCTCGACGCGGAACATAGTGCCAGCCAGGACGCTTGAGATGCGGCCTTCGACTTCGATGGCGTTTTCTTTCATGGGGACAGGACTCTATCGGGACAAGGACAGAAACAAAAGGGGGCGATCTGAATGCAGGTCGACCGGAATGGGAACAGAGAAGAGAAAAAGGGCGAAGACCGGAAGACTCCAGCCTTCGCCCGTGAAATAATTAATGACGTTGGTACAACTTAGTACCGGTCGCGACCACCACCACCGCCACCACCGTAGCCGCCGCCACCACCGCCGCGACCGCCGCGGCTGCCGCCACCACCGCCGCCACCACCGTAACCGCCGCCACCACCGGACGGACGATCTTCACGGGGACGGGCGATGTTGACCGTCAGGGGACGGCCACCAATCTGCGCGCCGTTCATGGCCTCGACAGCCTTCTGGGCTTCGTCGGGGGTGCTGAAGGTGATAAAGCCGAATCCGCGGGGACGGCCGCTTACGCGATCGACCATCAGGTTGGCTTCCAGGACGGTTCCGTATGCGGAAAATGCATCCTGCAGTTCGTTCTCGGTGGTATTGTAGGAAAGGTTTCCGACAAACAGTTTGTTGCTCATAGATGACTTGCTGTTCGGAGTACCGCTTGCGTTCTCGAGGTTGTTCCCGACTGCCGGGTTTCAAATCTTCACCGAACCAAGTTCACCTGAGGATTCACCACGCCTTGGAAGCACTAGATCTCTGACAGACAGCAGCCATCCTCCTTATTTTGAGGTTCAGGGCAAATCCTTTCGTTGACTATTTTTGCACTGAACGTTTCGGTCACATTCTAACAGTGATGCCTTGAGCAGCCAGAAATGCCTTAGCTTCGCGGACAGTGTGAGTACCGAAATGGAAGATGCTGGCGGCCAGAACGGCGTCGGCGTGCCCTTCCTTCAGGACATCGGCCAGATGCTGCAAATTGCCGGCTCCACCGCTGGCAACGACCGAGATACCAACGGCCTCACTAATGCGCCGAGTAATCACCAGGTCGAAGCCTAGCTTGGTACCGTCAGCGTCGATGGAATTGAGCACGACCTCGCCCGCCCCAAGTTCGTAGGCTCGGCAGGCCCATTCGACCGCGTCCAGTCCCGTCTCTTTTCGACCACCCGCTGCGAAAACTCCCCAATGATCCGGACCGACCTTCTTGGTGTCGATGGAGACCACGATGCACTGGCTTCCATACTTCTCGGCCCCTTGACGGATCAATTCCGGATTCGCGAGGGCACTGGAGTTGATACTAATTTTGTCGGCGCCGGCCCGGAGCATTTGCCCCATGTCGTCCACGGTCCGGATGCCGCCCCCCACCGTCAGTGGCATGAAGCACTGGTCGGCGGCCCGTTCGATAACATCGATCATCGAGGCTCGCCCGTGGGCACTGGCCGTAATGTCGAAGAACACCATCTCGTCGGCACCCTGAGTATCGTAGCGCAGGGCCATCTCCACCGGATCGCCGACATTGCGAAGGCCGCCCTCTTCGGCCCGTCCGAATTGCACGCCCCGGGTCACCTTGCCGTCATGGACATCCAAGCAGGGGATGATCCGCCGGGCCAATGGTGTTGGTCGTGGGTTCGACAACAACGGAATCACTGAGGAGCCTGATGCGTTGGGAGTCATGATAATCGGTCCCGAAGTTGGCCTCCAGAACGGGGTTCAACGGTGACAAAACGGTGGAAGACCGCACAAGGGGCGAATGGGCTGGTCCTTCGGAAACGGCGACACCAAAGTCGCTCCTCATGGCAGCGAGACGGCAGTTTTTTGTGGTCACCGGGACGGGGACCGGAGTCGGTAAGACTGTGCTTTCCGGACTTCTAGTGCGCCGACTGATCCAACTCGGACGGACGGTCCGAGCCTTCAAGCCCCTGTGCAGCGGCGGTCGTGACGATGCCCGAGTGCTCGAAGCCGCCCTCAAAGGGTCTCAGACGTTGGAAGACATTAACCCCTGGCATTTCGAGGCTTCCCTGAGCCCCGCCTTGGCGGCCCGATTGGAGCGCCGGGTCGTGACCCTTCAAGAGGTTGTAGCTCACGTGCGACGACATGCCGATGAAGTGGAACCCATTCTCGTCGAGGGGGCTGGAGGGTTATTGAGCCCCTTGACGGCCGACGGGGATACTCGGGACCTGATCGTCCGCCTGAGAGCGCTGCCGCTGATCGTGGCCTCCAATCGGTTGGGAGTGATTCACGAGGCCCGAGCAACCCTCGGCTGTTTGTCTCCGTCGCTGCGTTGCCGCGTTCCGGTCGTGCTCATGGCCCCGGCCTCCGCCGATGCCTCCACCGCTCGCAATGCTCGAAGTCTCGCCGATTACCACCCTGCCGATCGCATCGTCGAAATCCCCAGAGTTTCGGAAGCGATCCAGTCTGGAGCCAGTTCGCCGTCTGTCGCTTTGAATCGCAAACTCGACCAAATCTTGAGTTTACTAGCGATCTGAGCGCGACCGATCGAATAGAAAATTGTTCCGGCCGAGGCCGCTTCCGCCCAAAATATCCCGTCAAGAACCCACGGTCC
>SXXZ01000258.1 GCA_005789375.1 Verrucomicrobiales bacterium
CATTTAAGAAGGCCGCCGACCGGAAATTCTGCGACAGACCCCAGCAACAAGGCCCGCTAGCGTTTCATCGCATGAAGGATTCTCCACTCACACCGCATCCAGGAGGATCCTTGGCGGGTCTTCAAAATCATGGCGAAGTTCGTCGAATCCTTCGGCCCCCTCTCGCGACTCGCACCGGCCGTGAGCAGGAGCGTCACCCTCTTCAGATCCTCCCGCACCCGACCCGGTGACCACCATCATGGCATGACTGAGGCTAACGCTGCTGGTCTAGCTCGGGGCAGCTTCCTGAAACGGATCGACTCGACCGACGAGGTTCTGCGGATCATTTTGGATGACCGCGAGAGGGTTGGAATGGCTAACTCCGTTCCAGAAGCCATCCGCTATTCCGGACCGATTCAATTGGATCGATCGTGCTCCCAACTGCATCGTTTTGGCTCAGCAGCATAACTCTACCGACCGTTCACCCGCTTGACACACTTTCGACACACTCAACCCCTAACATTAGAACAATGATTTCACTGCAACGACTGGTTGGCGGCGGCGACATCTTCTTTGACCTCCTCGAGCAGAGCGCCGGCGAGGCCCACGAGAGCGTCCAGATTTTTGTCAGGAACCTCGCTTCACCCAACCCGGCAGCGCTAGATCAGTTCGCCATCGTGCGTCGCAAGGAGAAGCGCATCACCGAAGAAATCAGTGAACGGCTCACCAAGACCTTCGTCACCCCCCTAGAGCGCGAGGACATCGATGCCCTGGCTCTGGCCCTCTACAAGATTCCCAAGACCCTGGAGAAGTTCGCCGAGCGCTTCCAGATCAGCCCTCCGAACCTGCCTAAAAGTGCTTTCCAACGTCAGTCCGAGTTGCTCCAGCAAGCCATGGAAACGCTCGAATTGATGGTGCGAGAACTCCGGTCCTCGCCGGATCTGGCCAAGATCAAAGACCAAAACCTCAAGCTCCAGTATCTCGAAGGAGAGGCCGACAAGCTCATGGTCGAGCGTCTCAAAGACCTCTACAACTCTCCGTACGATGCGATCAGCGTGGTGGCCCTGAAAGACCTCTACGACCTTTTGGAGAAGGTCATCGATCGTTGCCGTGATGCCGGAAACATCATCGTGCAAATCGTGCTCAAGAACTCCTGAGCTACCCACTGTCCCATGACCCTCCTGCTGACGGTGATTCTGGTCGCCCTGGTGTTCGAATACATCAACGGCTTCCACGACACGGCCAACTCCATCGCCACGGTGGTGTCCACCAAAGTCCTGACGCCCCGACTCGCCATCGGCCTTGCAGCCATCACCAACCTCATCGGAGCCCTCTACGGCACCGCGGTGGCCAAGACCATTAGTTCGGGCCTGCTCGATCAGAAACTCATTCCCACCGACCTCTCCCAGAAGGCGCTCGTGGCCGCTCTGCTAGGAGCCATCATCTGGAACTTGGTCACTTGGTGGTTCGGGCTCCCCTCGAGTTCCAGTCATGCCCTCATCGGAGGATTGGTCGGCGGCGGACTCGCAGCGGCCGACAACAATTTAGCGGTCGTCGTTTTCGCCAAGGTCAAGGAAGGCATGCCTTGGTACAAGCATGAGGGTCTGCTCTATAAAGTGATTATCCCCATGTTCTTGTCCCCCGTGATGGGCTTGCTGGTGGGATTGTTGGTGATGACCCTGCTGTATTGGTTTCTGCGTTCCTGGACCCCGCGGTGGGTCACTCGGGTTTTCGGCAAGGCCCAGTTGGCCAGCGCCGCCTACATGGGCTTCAGCCACGGCAGCAATGATGCGCAGAAAACTATGGGCATCATCGCCTTGGCTCTGGTTGAAGCCGACAAATCAGGCCTGCTCAAAGACCTTCCTGATTGGTCCAACTTCCTGGCTCACCCCATGGTGAATGATGCCAACGGCCAAGAAGGCATCGCCACCTGGATCAAGATCACCTGCGCGCTGGTCATGGCCTCAGGCACGGCCGCTGGAGGCTGGAGAATCATTAAGACCATGGGACACAAGATGGTGAAGCTCCAACCGGTTCATGGGTTCGCCGCCGAGACCACCGCGGCCACCGTCTTGAGCATTGCTGGGCACTTCGGCATGCCGGTCTCAACCACCCACGCCATCACCACCAGCATCATGGGTGTGGGCTGCGCCAAGCGCTTCAGTGCGCTGAACCTCAGTGTGGTCGAGCGCATCCTTTGGGCCTGGGTATTGACGCTACCGGTCACGGCCCTGCTGGCCTACGGACTCTTGCGATTGATCCGCTGATACCCGCCGAGATCGGCCCCCTCGGACGAGGTGCTTGTTCACCTCCGCGTTTCGCCCTGGGCTGAACGCGTTTGACCTACTTGGTCATCGCCGGGCGAGGACGGGGCTTATGGAACGCGAACACATCGGTCTGGTGCCGATGGCCCGACTTCCCCCCGGTACTGCGCGGTGCTCCGAGAGTGGTCTCGAAATGGCTAGCCGCCTTGCCAGTGAGGATCTCTTCGGTGAGGTCAGCCACACTCTGCAAAATACGACTCGGCTGATACACGTAGTCGCAGACATTCTCCAATTGAGTGGAGCCGGTGAGCACCAGAAACCCGAGCAACCCCGCCTCCACAGCACCCCGGATGTCCGTCTCCATGGTGTCGCCAATCATGGCCACAGGTCCGGTGAAATGGAGAGCCGACTCCATCAGCTTGCGTCGCGCCCGATGGAACATATAGCCATTGGGTTTGCCCAAGTAATAGGCACGAGAACCCGTGCTCGCCTCCAAGAAAGCAGCAATGGCTCCAGCCCCAGGACGAGTTTTCTCCTCGGAGACCGGGCACCAATTGTCAGGATTGGTCGCAATGAGTCGTGCTCCCCGCTCGATGCACTCATGCGCCTTGGCCAATTTCTCCGTCGTCGCTGCCCCCTCGCCCACCACCACGTAATCGGGACGGATCGCATCGTTGGCGATCTTGTAATCATGCAAGGCCGTCAGAAGGCCACCTTCACCGATCGCAAACACCGAGCAGTTCGGATGCGTCTCCGCCAGAAAGTCCGCCGTGTTCATAGCGGACGTGTAGAAATGCTTTGGAGAAAGCCCATTCACACCCAGGTGGCGCAGACGAACCGTCAAGTCCTCGGCCGTCGGCGCGGAATTATTGGTTAGGAAGAGGAACGGCGTGCCCGTGCTCAACAGCGCATTCACGAACTCCACCGCCCCGGGGATCAGCCGGTTTTCGCGGTAGATCACGCCGTCCATATCGATGAGGTAGCCGAATTTCATAGTCTTCAAAGAGATGCTGATTCCGCGCCCTCATCATGAGGGCCAACCCCTACACGGGCAAGGATGCTCCGAATGAGGTTCAGTAGGTGTTCTGAAGGACTATCGCATCCCGATGCGTCGATGAACGGTCTGAGCACTCTGCGGCGTTCCTTCAGAACGCATCGGTTACGACTTTGCCCTACCCGGGATTCCACCCCGGGCTGGTATGCAGTGCCCCGTTGGGGCACCCCAAAGGCATGTCAGCCCGGCCCCGCGGAGCCCCGCCCAAAACCCGAGCGGAGCGGTGTCGGGCCGGAGCGAGCCTTGGAGGCGAACACCCAACCCCCTCGCGCAAAGCGCGAAAGCTAATCCTCCTCGGAGCCTACTCAGCGA
>SXXZ01000035.1 GCA_005789375.1 Verrucomicrobiales bacterium
AACTCGCTCAGCAGGGCATCAGCCACCAGATCATCGCTGACTCGGCCGCCGGATTTCTCATGAGCCGGGGCGAGATCGAACTGGTGATCGTGGGCAGCGACCGGGTGTTGGGGAAGACAGGTGAGGTCGCCAACAAGATCGGCACCTACACCAAGGCCGTGTTGGCACACCGCCATGGCATTCCTTTCTACGTGGCCATCCCGCTCTCCACCATCGACTGGGAGCTGGGTTCTGGGCTGGAGATTCCGATCGAAGACCGATCGGGCGATGAAGTCCTGGGAGCATGGGGAGTGCTTCCTGGTAAGGGCGGTAAGCCTGGCAAACGGGCCTATGTGCGGATTGCCAACCCCACCAGCACGGCCCGCAACCCCGGCTTCGACGTCACGCCCCCAGAGTTGATCACCGGGATTATTACTCCCCACGGCATCCTGAAACCCAAGGCCTTGGGCAAGCTGCGCGGCAAGCGCTGACTACCCCAAAGGGTCTGCGGGACCGAGCCGAAACGAGCGCTGGAGGCGAACCCCCTCTCCGCTTTCAGCGCACAGAGCAAAACGACTCCTCCTTTAGCCCGAGCCTCCCTCCCTTGCGAGGGCAGGCCTGATCCCGCGGAGCACCCACCCGGCGTCCCTCGAAGGCTTACGGTTTAACGAATCGGTAGAAGCTCGTGCTCGCCGTCGCCGGCAGCGCAACCTTCAGAACAGTGGTCGCCCCTGTGGTGGTGAGCGGCTTCTGCACAGTGGGCACCGGCAACCACGGCCCATTGGCGGAAACGCTTTGTTCGAGAATGTACTGGGCACCAAAGGGTCCTACGAAGTGCAGCTCGAAATCACCCCCAGAAGACTGAACCAACGTCAGCTTGGCCGCGCCGGCCGGAGAATCGATCACCACGATATTGAAGTCTTGGGTCACCGAGACCACTCCATCGCTCACACGGACGGTCACCCGGTTCGTGCTCGGGCCTTGCACCTCGGTCGGTTTCCACGAAAGCACACCATTGGTGGCCACCTTCAGGCCGGTCGGCCCCTGCTCCAGAGTGTATCTCAAGGTCTGAACCGGCAGATCGGGGTCGGTGGCCTTCAAGGTGAAGGTCAACTGCAACCCCTCGGTGACTCGACGGGTGCCGGGGTTGGTCCACACCGGCGGCTGGTTGCGCTCAACCACGATGATGTCGAACTCCTGAGAAATATTAGCCACGCCATCGGTCACCCCGATTCGAACCCGATTGGTGCTCGGGCCCTGGGCTTCGGTCGGCGTCCAAGACACCACTCCGTTGGTCGTTACCACGAGTCCTGTAGGCCCATTCACCAGACGATAAATTAACTTCTGTGCCGGAAGGTCGCTGTCCGTGGCTTGCACCGTGAAGGTCAGAGGCGATCCCTCGCTCACACGCCGCGTCGTAACGAACGTCACCCACACCGGCAGTCGGTTGGACTCCAAGACGACCACGTCGAATTCCTGCGGCACCGACACCACGCCGTCGCTCACGCTCACGGTCACCCGGTTCGTGCTCGGACCTTGCGCCTCGGTCGGTTGCCAATTCATCACACCGTTGGTATCCACAGTGAGCCCTTCCGGACCACTGACCAACGTGTAGCTCAACGTCTGAACCGGCAGATCGGCGTCGCTGGCTTTCAATGCGTAGGTCAACAGCAACCCTTCGATGACACGGCGGGTGCCGGGGTTGGTCCACACCGGCGGCTGATTGCGCTCCGCCACGATGATCACGAACTGAAGGGTGGACGATATCGCCCCGTCGCTCGCAAAAACCACTACGAGGTTGGTGCTAGGTCCTTGAGCCTCGGAAGGAATCCAAGTCACCACACCATTGGTGCTCACGGTGAGCCCCACCGGGCCCTCCACCAGACCGTAGGTGATGGGCTGGGGGATAGGATCTGGATCGGTCGCCTTGAGGTTGAAGGTGAGGCGCAACCCTTCAGTGACCCGGCGGGTTGCTACGGGAGTCCAAACCGGCGGACGGTTCAGGCTGGCGCGAATGCGGAAGCGGACTCCGGTCGACGGCAGGCGGACTCGCAAGTACCAGTCGCGGCCCAGCGAGGGCAAATCACGTCCAGCCAAGACCGTCACCCGCTCCGACAGCGTGCCGGGCTGAGTATTAGCAAAGGAGACCGGGGACAAGGGCAGCGGCTCATCCGGGCTCACGGTCATATCGGCCTCTCCGGTCAACTGATCGAGTTCAAAGGTGATCGCGGAGACATCGCCCGGGTTCCGGTAAATGAATTCCAAATCGACCGGCCCGTTGGTGGCCACGGCCTCGAACCAAATCTCATTGGTGAGCGTCTGGAAGACCGCATCCCGAAGTCGGAGTTCGGCCGAGATGGTGTAGGGAGTGGGCAGACCGTCCACGCTGGTGACCGAGAAATACCAGCGCCCGCCTGCCAAAGCCACCGGCGTCGAATTGGTCGTCACCAAGAGGTCCTCGTCGCCGGAATTGGCCTTGTCACTCTGGTACTCGAAGTTGGTCGCCGTCGGCACAGGCAATCGGCTGCGCGAACTCAAAACCAAGTCCTCGGTCGCCCCACGGGTGCGCACCCGCAATGCAGACGTGTCGGTCGGCAGGGTGACGTAGTAGAAGTCCTCGTCGGTCCCCGGATGGCTGGCTGTGATCGATTGACCCGGCTTCAACTCTTGGATGCGGCCGCGCTGCTCGATGGCGGAGATAGTGTAGGACGTTCCTGGAATGCCCGAGGTGTTGGTCACCGCCAAATACCACAGACCCGGAGCCAAGGGCACCGGTTGGCTGTCCAAGTGAATGACTAGAGTCTCGTTGGTGGTTCCCGGTGTAGCGGAAGCGTAGTCAAACTGGCCAACACCCGGCAGCTTGGGAGCCCGAATGGCGTATAAATCCACGTCTCCCGTCGCGCCCGACACCGTGAAGGTGACCCCCAAGACATTGCTGGCGGGCACCTGATAGGAATAATACTCCTGCAAAATGGGAGCGGTATTGGTGACCCGAATGGCGACGCGGTTGGTCAGCGGGGTAATACGGACACCGAAGTCGGCTTGTATTGAAAACTCATTGGAGGAGGTCCCACCGGCGCCACGCACCGCCAAATAATACCGCTGCCCACGCGGGAGCAACGGCGGAAGATTAATGTCGAGAGTACTCGCAGAGAAGCGACCTGCCGGCAGGCCGGAAACCAAGGTCATCGTGTCGGACTCCGTGGGATCTGGCAATCCAGAGGCGCTGTAGAGCATCGAGAGCAAACCACCCGAAAGGTTGATCAGGGTGTTGGTGGCCCGTTCGGCCTCCAGCGGAACATCCACCAGAAAGTAGCGAATGTCCTCGCCCACGATGTTGGTGGTGAAAGCAATGCCATTGGTCAACCGGAAGGTCGGCGGATTGGTGGGCATGAAGGTGAAGCGCAACTGCCAGTCCAGCAGGAGTCCCGCTTCACCACCTCGAGCATCGGTCGTCTGCAGTTTCCACAACCCGGTGCCGGGCTGACCCATGAGTGGGCGCAGCGGTTCCTCCGGTTGATAGACCAGCGGAGCGCCATCCTGATCGAGCCAAACTTGCCCAATCTCTAGACCTGAGGGGAAGTTGGTGGCGGAGGTCGGGGGCGAAGTTGCCACAAAGCCAATGGCAGTGCGTGAGGACTTGGCGACAAAGGAAGTCGTGTTGGTGACCCAGTCCGGCGTGCTGTCCACCCGCAAATTGAACCCGCCATCGACCCAGACTTGGGCATTCACCGCGGTCTTGGCGGCGGGAGATTTTCGACTGGTGAAGGCCAATCGATAAGCCTGACCGATGTTGAGGTCGAACTGACGTTCCACCGCCGCATTGCGGAGGTCGAGCACCTGGCCTTCTCTGCCACCGACCAAGATCGAAACCCGATTGGTCATCACGATCCATCCTTCAAGGCTGTTAGTTCCCGATGCGAAATCCCCAATGGTGACCGTCTCCCAATCATTAGAGTACAGCACCTGCGGCACAATACGACTCAAGTACGGAGGCTGAGCAAACTTGATCGGCGTGTAGACCCCGTTGGTGCTGTCGCCGAAAATCGCATACGCCCGATTGGTGATGACAGCTCCGGAGGGGAACACACCGGCGCGGGTACTCAACATCACCGGTTTGCCCGCCTCATCCTGGAAGACGGCACTCAGCGATCCCGGACCATTGCCCCAGGGAGCCGATTGACCGATCAATAAGACCGGCCCAGTGCGCTTTTTGGCCGCATCGTACCACCCGCCCACCACCAGACGTTCGTTGCCGGAGACCGGTTTGATCCACCCTTCCAAAGTAATCCCTGGAAGATTGCCGATTTCCCGAATGCGGGAGTCGGTGGAGATGGCTCCAGTGCCAGTGCCCGCCTGACGCATACCAAAATTCATCTGACCCGCCACGGTGGTGCCCACGCTGCTAATGGTCTGACCGGCGATAGTATCCAAACCGAAGCGGTCCATGGGCCAGAGCGCCGCCAATCCAGCACTGGCCAAATTGGTTGCCTTGGCACGACCGAAGGTTCCTTGCTCATAAATCTGGCGGATCTCCGTTTCTCGAATGGAGCGACGCCAGAGTCCGAAGTCGTCTAATTGAATGGGGCTGCCCGGCAAGTTGGCCGAACCCAAAGCGCCGAGGTGGAACGAGGTCGGAGAATTGCTGGCCGAAAGCCGGACCAACTGTTCGGCCACCACTTCACCATTGAAGTAAATGCGAGCCACACCTCCGGCGCGATCGAGCGACATGGCCACGTGCTGGTAGTTGCTGGTGACGAGCACGCCACCCAAGCCGTTGGTGGTGGTGAGTCCGCGGTTCTCGAAGAGCAACGCGCTCGCGCCGCCGGGAGTCACCAAACGCAGGGCCAGATCGGAGACGCGGGCGTGTTCGACCCGGACACCCACCTGCACATCCGAAACCGGACGCGCATCATCGACTTGAACTGAAGTCACCGTCCGAGCGACATCAGCTAAGGAAGCCGACCCCCCTTCAATGGTGCGGGTAAACTTCGAGGACAAATTGCGCTCACCGTAGATGGCGACATCAAAGCAGAGCTCCACCCCGGACGGGTTGTGGAAAAGCACGAAGTAGGTGCCAGCCTGGAGGGCGGGAACGTCTCGCACGGAAATGCTAATAATGCCCGGCCCGAGCAACGTCGCCACGCGGTCGTTGGCCTCCAAATTGTCGGGGTCGGGGAACGCTTCGCGGCGAATGTACACCTCGAGCGGGAGGTTGGCGGGGACCATGTTGGTCACCTCAATAATAAGTCGACTGGCATCTGGAGGCACGATGCGCAGACGGAAATCGTAGCCCCGCGGCGGGACACAGACGTTCTCGAAGACACGCTCTTCGAAGGCGGGCAGCAGCTGCGGCTGCACCTGAAGCTGCACGGAGTTGAGAGTGCCAGAATTGCCCAAAACGTCATCCTGCAAGAGGTAATTCCACGAACCCATGCTGCCCAAACCCGCGAAGTCGAGGAGAGTGGTACTGGGGCCGTCGGACGGCTGACCGCCAGGGAAGCGCAAACCTGGGATGTCATCGTAAAGTCCCATGACCGGACCGGATGCCTGGGTCAATCCTGTGCCGTAATCACGAATCGACCGGCGATTGTTGATGGTCACCCCGTACCCTGCGTGGAGGAGGGTGCCTTGGAGGTCAAAGAAGTTGTCGTGCCCGAGGGACTGAATGAAGGTCACGTTGCGAGTAATCCCGGAGGGACCCGTGCCGAAATAGCGGACCACGCCCGGCGCATCCGGGCTGCCGTCGGGAATGGAGCGCCCGCCGCCAATGGGGGTCATGAGCAGGCTGTAGCCATTGGCTCCCTGGAGGTGGAAGGGCTGATCGCTGCTGCGAATTACCAATTCAAATTCACCGCCCTGCTGATCTTCGGCCTTCACGCCAATGTAATACACCTCGCCGTTGGCCGGGGCGTTGGTGATCTCGATGCGCTCCTCGAACCCCTGCTGGGTGGAACGATACGCCGAGGCCAGTGCCGAGGCCTGGAGGTTGGTCAGGCCCGGATCCGTAGACATGTACAAATCCAAGTCCGGCCCCAGAACGCGGTCACGCAAACGGATTCCCGAGCCCCCGGGTCCGCGCGGTCGGGCCAGGTTGGCGGCCGATGAAATGACAAACTCAACGTACTGGCCGTTGGTCAATCCGGTAGCCGCCGCCGCCTCAGGATTGAAGAGGTTGGTGAAAACAAAGAAATGCCACTGTGCGATTTGCCCCACCGCGCCCCCGACCAAGGGAGACTGTGCCCCAACCCGAGAAGCCGAAACCGGGATACCATTGGTGGCCACCACAGAAACTGCGGGCGGTTGGATGGGCCCAAAACCACCGGACGACCCGCTAACGTACTCGGCTGTGGCCACGATCGTGTCCGCCGTGGCGGCATCGGACGACAAGGCCACTACGAAGTCCTGAACGATGTTGGTGCGGTTCTGGAGATTCTGAACTTCGCGAGAGGCCAGAGCGTTGACGTTCACGCGACGGGCCACCACCTGGATGATGTACTCGCTGGCCAGCGGGGGTTCGAGCACCACGCGCTCCACATTGTTGACCGAATCGAAGATCGAATTGGTCACACCCACCTCCACGACCTCGAAGGCATTGGTGCCCACCCGACCGGTCGTGTATCCGGCCCGAGCCATATCGTTACCGACGAACACCTCACCCGTCACGGTGTTGGACACGATGAGGTCTAAATCATTAACCAACTTGAGACCGGCGGCCGGATTGCCCGGAGGATCGGTCCACACCAGCGTGAAGTGAAAGGCCCCGGTGGCGGACACCTCGTTGGTGGTGAGCTTCAATCGCAGTGATTGACTGGCCCCGGTGGTGAGTTCGCCAGCGAAACCCGCCAACTCCACGATCGCCCCGTCGGCGCGCGTCAGGCGCACCCCGCTGTCGAGGGCACGCGGCAGGCTGGGTTGCCCCCACCCCGCGTAGTTCATCACCGAGCGGAAATCCGGATTATAAAGGTCGGACGAGGGACGAGCGCTGTTAATCACCAACGCCTTGTAGGCCGCCGCTGCGATGTGCCTCGGCAGGTTGAGGCCGGGCCGTTGCCAGAATTCCTGGATCTGGGCGAGCATGCCGGAAACAGCCGGGGCCGCCATACTGGTGCCAGACAGAAACCGATACCACGGGGCCACCGGGCGGTTGAGGTCGTCGAACAGGGAGTACTGCACCGAATTGGTGTCGTATTCGTCTGCTAGTTTCCACTGAGCCGAGCGCGCTGAGAGAATTTGAGTACCAGGCGCAACCACGTCGGGCTTGAAGCGGCCGTAACTGCCTTCGATGCCGATGCCCACATTGCCGCGGCTAGAGAAATTGGCCACCTCGGTGTCGGTGTCGGTGCTGGCGCGGAGCACCAAGTTGGTGGTGAGTTCGGCATTGGTGCTCGGTTCACGAAATTGCTTACCGCCGGCCCAGATCACACGGCCTTCATCGTCGGTCACCACCGCGTTGGTGAGGTTGCGCTTGGTTTCGAGCGCACCCACGGTGATGACGTTCTTAGCATTGCCCGGTGCGGTCACCGACCCGCGCAAACCGCCGACACCATTGTTGCCGCCTTGCCCGGAGTTGCCGGCGGCGAAGACGAAGAGCACCGGTTGCTCACCCGAGATTTCGGGCAAGGCATCCCGCGAGGCGGCATCGTAACTGGCCGAAATAGAGTTGTACTCGTAAGCGCCCCGATAGCCCCAACTGTTGTTGGAGATAAGGGCATTGGTCATGGCGGCCTGCTCCTGCAAGAAGGCATCCGAGATGGTTGGGCCAGTCTGGAGGTCGATGGGCAGGATGAAGAGCTTGGCGTTGGGGGCGTGGCCGCGGAACTGAGCATTGGTCACCGAACCTTGGGCCGGCCCTTGGATTTCGCGCGAACGAACGCCGCTGCCGGCGATGGTCCCGGCCACGTGGGTCCCGTGGCCGTCGCGGTCGATCAGGAGGTTGGTCTGGGATCCGACCGTGGAGACGCGGTTGGTGGTGAGGTCGGGGTGAGTCCAGTCGATGCCCGAGTCGTTAACGTTAATCACCACGTTGCTGCCGGTCAGTCCCCGGTAGGACGCCGTGTTGGTAATATCCGTGGCGCTCCCGAGCAAGTAGGCCGAGCGATCATTGAGCAGTTCGCGGCGGTGGGCCTTTTCGATCAAATGCACCTCGGGCGATTGAGCCAGCGCGAGGAGCGCGTCGGGCGGTACATCGACCGTGACCAGCGTGCCGAACGGGCTGCGCTGACGAGTGACCTCGCGGACCCCGAGCGACTCCAAGCGCGGGAAGGCATCGGGATCGGTCAGGGAGAGCATGAGTCGATCGCCCGCCTCCAGCGGCCGACCGTCGATAACTTGAGTGAGCAGTTCTGGTTCGAGTTTGAAGGCGGGATGCCAGGGCGAGACCGAAGCGATGTCGGCGTCCAGGGCCAAGCGCTCGACCGACTCGTCGGAACCCTTTACCAAGAAGGCATTGACCGGCAAATACGAGACGACTTGCAACTGCTGCTCTTCCAATCGACGACGGGACTCCGCGTCGGGCTCGTGAGCGAATTGGACGATGTGGAAACCGGGTTCTGGGCCCGCCACCAGCGACTCGGGCAACGGCAGCGGTTCGCCCGTGCGAGTATCGATGAGGGCATTGCGCAGCACCAACGCGCGCGGATCGTTCCGCAACTGATCCACCGTCTTGGTGGTGTTGCGGGTGCGCCAGGGAAATTCAGTGTCTTGTGGCGCCGGTTGCTGGCCGGCATCGAGCGCGCGAACGCGCAGGCGCTTGGCGGCCACATGGGCCGAGACGGCCAATGAGCGACCGAAGGCCGAGGCCACCGCAGGGCCGGCGGACGGCGCGGTGAGCCCAGAAGCCGAAGAAGCGGGGTCCACGGCGGGTGGCTGTACCCAGCGGTACAGCCCCAGGGAACCCACCGCCAAGGCGATGGCAATAATCAGGCTTCGAAACGGGCGCATGACGAAAACGGGATAACGGCGTTCAGTCCGTGGTCAGCACACGGTGGTCTTCCACCACCGAGCGCAGGGTTTGGGTGACCGG
>SXXZ01000259.1 GCA_005789375.1 Verrucomicrobiales bacterium
GAGAATACGTTGGCCTTAACGCCCATGGCGGCGCAGCACCTCAGCTTCCATATCGGGAAGGCAATCCAACCCGCTGTGGCCGAAGGGCGCATTCCCCTATTGCTGTGTTCTGGAGTCATCCGCCTTGGACTGCGAAAGTTCTTCGGCCCTACCTATCCGGACCTGCGATTTTTGGCCTACGAAGAATTGCCCCCACGGCTCCGAGTCAACACCGAGTACTCGATCCCCAGCCTGCCTTGATTCATCGACATGAATCACCATTCCTCTGATCGATCTGCGATTCCCCAGACAGGCCTGATGCTCTTCAAGGGCCATTCGGCCGAAGAAGCCTTGGCCAAGGTGCATCAAAGTCTTGGAGCCTCGGCCATCGTGGTGCAACTCAAGCGCGTCCCGTCGGCCGGCATCGGCCGGATTTGGGGAGCCATGGAAATTGAGGCGTGGGCTCAGGCCCCTGCCCCGCTGGCGCCGATTTCAGCGGCACCGGAAACATCGGTTGCTCGGGTCCGTTCGGCTCCGAAAGAAGCCCGGACGATGGAGCTGCTCCGGAGTCTCGGTCTCAATGAGGAATCGGCCCGGAAGGTGCACCAGTCTATTCCCGGTTCGGGCGCGGCATTGACCAACCAAGAGGCCTGTCTTCAGCTAGGGGCTGCACTGCTCGCTGCGTGGGACAAAGGCACCAAGAGGATTCCTAAAACACCCCGTCGGATTGCCCTCATCGGGACGGCGGGCTCCGGCAAAAGCGTCGCCACAGCCAAGTGGATCACCATCGAATCACTCCGCCATCGGCAAGATTGCCGAATTTGGTGCCTCGATGGGATTGTCGCCAATTCGGCAGAGTTTTTATCGCAACACGCCGAACTGCTCGGGATCCCCGTGGAAACCACCTGGAACCCCGGCTTGCCGCCGTGCTCCCGCGAATTTCTCGACCTGCCCGGTTGGAACCCCACCGATCCCGATGTCTCTGATCGGATGGCCAATTTGCTCGACCGCTTTGAACCGGACTGCCTGCTGCTCACCCTCAATGCAGCGTATGAGGCATCCATCCTCCAAAATCAGGTCGTGCAGTTCATGCCCTTCCGGCCGCATGGGTTGCTCCTCACGCATTTGGACGAGTGTCAGTCGCCCTCCAAAATCTGGGATCTGGTCCTTGCGAGCGGTATCGCTGTCTTTGGGACATCGAGTGGTCGATTCATCCCAGGCGGTTTCGAGCGCACCGGAGGCGAAGCCTGGATGGAACGATTGTTCGAGCAGGTCTGAGCGGAGATCAGTCCTGACTTCGGAGCCTCATCCGGCCACAGCACGGTGGTCCTCCCAAAAACCCAACCTCACCCAAGAACCTCCGAGGTAAGGCGATTTCTCCGAAAGCGCCGCGTCCGCAGACACGGACCGCGCGGAGATCTGTCACTACCCAGAAGGTCCTCGGGTAACATCCGGGCGGCCAAAAACCAACTGTCAGTGACGGTGTGAAAACTAATGATACCTGCCGGTTAAAAAGGTTCCCGCTCTCAAGCAGGTCCAAAGACTCTCAGAAAAGCTTCGCGAGTTCTGCGGCCTTGCTGATGGAGTTGTTGCACACATCATCCAAAGCCTCCCGGGGTACCTGATATCGCTGCCCCACCTTGTTGGCGAAGATCTCGTTCCATTCCTCGCCATGCGAGGCGTGAAGAGTACTCACATAGTGGGCCGCATCCGGACGTGTCTGGGCCGCACCATCATTGTGATCTTTCATGCAAAGCATCACATCTTCTGGCAATTCCCAGTTCAATGCGATCAAGGCCCCGACTTCGGCATGATCCCATCCCATAGACTCATGCTCCAGCGTGTGGAGGTCTCGCTTTTCTTCGATCGCAGTCGAAAAAATCTTCATGTAGTCGTCCTTCTTACTGCTGACGATGAGCGGCACGCTGAGGTCCTGCAGAAACCCTGCGGTGAAGGAAAGATTGGCTTTGGACGGTTGGACAATGTCAGCAAGTTCTCGAGCCAGCACCGCCCGGCGTGAACTGGCTCGCCAGAAGTCGCCGAGCGCAAACTTGGCATGGGTCTGACTGGGCATCGCCGCCTTCGAACCGACAATCATGACGATGCGCTCTAAGTCCGCATTACCCATGAGCATGATGGCATGATCCAAAGACTGAACCTTGCTCTTCGGAGAGTACGCGGTGGAGTTCACCGTGTTCATCACCTTGCCCACCAACTGGGCATCGATCGACATGACCTCCATGATTTTTCCGGGAGTCGTGTCGGGATCCCGGAGTCGGCGCAAGGTTTCGAAGACAGCCTTCCGGAATCGAGGAACCTCAACATCCCCGAGCAGTTGTCGAATGCGATCCTGGACATCGGTCTGCGACCATCCGGCATACGGATTAATGAGCGCCGGCGCCGCCGGAACGATGAGGCCAGCCTCCGTGGTGACCGATCCTGGTACCGGCTTACCGCGGTTCAACGTCGGTCGTGGCCGCTCGATGACTTGAATGATCGGCCGGCGCGGCGCGACGACGGCTCCTTTGCCTCGGCGTCCACCCTTTCCGGCCGGCGCCTTGGGTTTCGGAGCCAGTTTGGGATGCGCTTGTGGAACGACCGGCTTTGCCCCTCCGTGCCCGTGGGTCGCTTTCCAGATCGACAAGGCCGGGTTGGACTCAGCGCCCTGGGCCTCCGCCTTCGGGTTCTTTCCTCCTAAGGCGCCTTGAAGCAACGAACCCAACGAACGGGCCAACCGAACGGCCCTTCCGGGTTGCTGATCCGGAGAAACCGAGGAGGGTGCTGGTTTGTTAGAAGATCCTTCGCCCGGTTTCATAAGGTTGTTTATTCGCCGCGACGGCCCAACTGGTTGCTGAAGATGGTGAGTAATCCACCCAGCCCTACATAGCCCACCAGAGTCAGCAGGTTCACGACAAATTGGGCGGCCACGGTCTTGGGGAGTATATCTCCGAAACCGAGGGTCAGCGCCACAACGAAGGAAAAGTAAATGGTCTCATACCAACTGCGTTGGAAGTCGGACGGGACAAACAGGGCCGGAGTCACTACTCCGAGCGGGGCCGAACTTTGCCAACTCGATGCCTTGCCCTCGGCTGCTGCCAAATTCGAGGCCGCAAGAAGATTGCCACCGTCTTGATCCTTGAGATCTAGGGACGATTGAGTCGACCACAACGCCAACGTGTCGTCTTTGGCGAGATACGCCGCGGTGATCGCCTGATGGGTCGACTCATGAATCTTCTCGCACAAGTGATTCAGGGAGTCTTTTTCGGGATCATAGGGAACCACCGTTCCATTAATGCTCAGCGCCCCCCCTTTAATGGCCACGGCGAAGCCCGCCGACTTCATCGGAAGATCCGGATCGACCTTGGTCAGGCTGTCCGGAAGCAGTGTGAAAGCGACGGCAAAGGCACCGATTAACAGAAAATTGAGCGCCACCCACCGGAACAGGCTTCGTCCGCAGTCGGAGGTCAGCCACCACAGCCAATAGACCGCCCGAGCCATCTTGCCCTGGTTGCGAAACTCCTCGAGATAGTTCTCATCCACGATGTGGCGACGCACCAAATACGCCCCAGTGAAATCGATGTCGCGAATGTCCGAACCAATCCAGTTGGCGCTCGTGTAGTTCTTCAATCCACGCAATTGGATCGCGTGCAGGTCCGCCTTACCAAAATCGGCACGGCTGACATCGCATTCACGCAAGTCGCTTCCCGTCAGGTTGGCCTGGTTGAACTCCGTCTCATGCAATTGAGATTCCAAGAGTCGCGCATCCTGAATGGAGGCCAAATGCACCCGCGCCTTCTTCCAGCTCGATTTAATGGCGCTGGC
>SXXZ01000260.1 GCA_005789375.1 Verrucomicrobiales bacterium
TCTTCTTCGGAAATCGATTGGAAGAGGAGTACTTCGCTCTCCATCAGGAGCTGGGTTTTTCAAAGGCAGAGCTGGCGCGGATCGCTCTGAACGGCATCGAAATCGCCCTCCTAAACCCAGAGAAAAAACAGGCGCTGGTGGCCGAGTGGCAGGCCTTTGTGGCGGCCGAGTCACTGGACCTAGCGATCGCCGAGGGTTCAAACCGCTTCGTGGGATGAGTTTTCCATGGCCGCGGGCCAGTGTGTGCCGTGTGGGTTGAGTGCAACCGCGGGTGGGACATACCGGCACCCCAAGCGTTCTGAAGGAACGTTGTATGACACTCGGTCCGTCCATGAGTTCGCTCGGTCCACCCCTGAGTTCGAGAAACGAAGAGGACTTCTCCTCATGGGACCCTCACGGGATGCCCGACAGCGCCTTGTGAACCGACAGATCAACGTCTAGCCTTCAGCTCATGCTTCTCCGTGGATGGATCGCGGGCTTTGTCGTCGCGTTGAGCTGTCTCCTTACTGCTACCGCGCAAGACGCCCGGTTCATCCGACTGCGCAATTCAACCGTCACCACCCCGCCTGCACCCAATTCCAAAGCTCGGAACGCGGCCGTGGCGGCTGGCAAACCTCTCGTCTCTGGCCTGTTCCTCATACAGTTAGAGGGCCCCCTCTCAGCCGAACACCGTGAAACCCTGCAGTCCAAACGACTGCGCCTGCTGAGCCCGGTTCCGGACGACTCCTTTGTTTGCCACCTTGACGCGGCCTCGACGGCGGAGATCCGGGCCATTCCGTTCGTGCGGTGGCTGGGCGAATACCAACCCGAGTGGCGAATGGACCAACGCCTGACCGCCGCGATGGCCGCCGAGCCCCAAGTCCCCAGAAATATCCGCCTGCTGCTCAGACCCCAGACCCCGCCCGCAGCATTGATTTCAGCGCTCCGCCAGTTCAGCGGACCGGTCCACCGCACCGAGACGGCCTTTGGCATCTTTCTGGGCGGCAAGACGAGTCCCGGTCGCATCCTGGATCTGGCGCGATCGGAGTCGGTGCTGTGGATTGAGCCCGCGGGCCGAATGAAGCTCGTGGACGAGATCGCCACCGAAAGCCTGATGGGCGATGACGGCACTCCCGGAAAACCCGCCCTAGTTCATAATTTGGGCTTTGATGGACGCGGGGTCACCGTGTCTGTCGCCGACTCTGGCCTCGACACGGGTGAAGCCGAGACCATGCACCTGGACCTCAATGGACGGGTGGATGCCTTCTTTGCCTACGGTGGCCTAGAGGACGCCTCTGACGAACACAGCCACGGCACGCACTGCGCCGGAATCGTGGCCGGCAGCGGTGCCATTGGCACCCAAGATAGCAACGGTTACCTCTGGGGCTTGGGCGCGGCCCCCGGGGCGCACCTGGTAGCTCAGCGCATTTTCGACGGGGCCGGTGACTATTTTGCGCCCCCCAGTTATGAAACCTTAACCCGAGATGCCGTCCGCAGCGGAGCTTATGTCGGATCCAACTCCTGGGGTGACGACACACAAGGGCGCTACGACCTCAGCGCCGCAGAATTTGATGCGCTGGTGCGGGATGCCGATGCACGGACTCCCGGAGAACAGCCCTACATTCTCGAATTCAGCGCCGGCAATTCAGGACCCGGCGAGCAAACCATTGGTTCACCGGCCGTGGCCAAAAACGTGATCGCCACCGGCGCCTGCCAGAACGATCGCTTCGATCTGGCGCTCTATGCCGAAGGGTCTGAGACCATGGCCGACTTCTCCAGCCGCGGTCCGGCTGAAGATGGCCGCATCAAACCCGACATCACCGCACCGGGCACCTGGATCGCCTCGCTCAAAAGCCAATTCGCAAGCGACGCCAATGCCTGGCTCGGGATCGACGAGAACTACCTTTTTCAAGGGGGCACCTCCCAGGCGGGTCCGCATGTCAGCGGGGCCTGCGCGGTATTTATACAATGGTACCGAGAGACCCAAGGTGGACTCACCCCATCGCCCGCTCTGGTGAAGGCCTCACTCATTAATTCGGCCGTCGACATGACTTCGGGCGAAGTGCCCGTCGACACCGACGATGAAGAGGCCGGCACCATGCTGGTGGTCGGCGGCACGCCCCCGGTTCCCAATAATGACGAGGGATGGGGGCGATGCGATGTGGCCGCGCTCATCACCGGGGAGCGCCGCTTCAATTTCACCGATCAAGGAATCGAGCTGAAAACGGGAGCCTTCTGGGAAAAACGACTCATCGTAGGGGCCGACGATGCGCTGAAAGTCACCCTCGCCTACACCGATGTGCCTGGACTACCCGCGGCCATCCCGGCCTTGGTCAACGACCTGGACCTCGAAGTAGTCTCGCCCGATGGGCACATCTTCCGCGGCAACGCCTTCCTCGATGGCGAATCCATGGCCGACACCGCTGAAGGCGACCGAATCAACAACGTGGAAGGCGTTTGGATTAGCAACCCGGCCGCCGGCGAATGGATCCTCCGAGTACGAGCCCAACGAGTGCTCCAAGATGTCCACGGCCGGACCAATGCCACGCCGGAGCAAGACTTCGCCCTAGTGGCCTCCGGCCAAATCCCTTTCCCCGGCGAGGGAGTGGTTTCGTGGGACAAGGAGACCTATCCGGCCCCGTCCGCCGCCCAAATTCGACTGGTAGACACCGATTTGCGCAATCAGGCCAGCGCCACGGTCACCGTCGCCTCCGATTCGCAGCCAGTCCCGCTGACCCTCACCCTCCTGCCCAGTGGCACGGGCGGCAGTTTCACTGGGACCGTGTCGCTGGTCACCTCACCGAAGGCGGGCAGCCTGACGGTGGCCAACGGAAACACGCTCACCATTTCGTACACCGACGCCTCGCCGGCGGGCCTCCGTACTCGGACCGCCACCATCGACCTAGACCCGCCCGTGCTCGATTCAGTCCGGGACCTCCAGCGTTTCGGGCGGACCAGCTTGCGTTTCAATGCCAGCGAACCGGTGAGATCGGTGGCGGTCATTAACCCGATCAACGGTCCCGCCTTCACTGTCACGAATACCTACTTCCGCACCTCACCCGAGCTGTTCCTGCCAGAATTGGTGCCAGACCAAATTTACCGCTACTTTATCGTGGCGACAGACGGAGCTGGCAATGTCCAGACCAACGACAACGCAGGGCGGTACTACTTCTTTACCGCGACCCGGCCGGCTAAAGCTCTTTTGCTGTATTCGCCCGAGACGACCTTTGAGCAACTGAACCTGCCCTTTCCCGAGATCGAGCACTGGACTCAACCCCTCGACGCCCTCGGCATCGATTACGAAGTCTGGAACTTTGCCGAGACCAACACGGTACCATCGGCCGCCCTGCTCTCCGCATACCGCGTGGTCCTGTGGCGACCCGAAGATTTGGCGACCCTGCCCGCAGGCTTGGCCTCCGGACTGTCGACTTATGTCGCAAGTGGGGGAGCGCTCTTCGCGGCGTCCTCAGAGGTTTTGAGCCGATTGTCTCCGGCGGAGCAGTCGTTCCGCACCAATGTGCTGCACGTGGCCGACTTCACCGAAGATGTGGGTGCCACCCTCGTTAACGGCATCAATGGGGATCCGATCAGCGCCGGCCTCGCCATTGATCTAGATTATCAGGAGTTCCCTGACCTGGGGTCGCTGCTCGACTTTTCAACCTTTCCAGACGCCCTGCGACCCACGGGCGACGCGACCTCCATCCTTACCCAAGACGAGGGGCGGATCATCGGCCTGCGCTATCCGCGCACTGGCAATGACAGTCCAGGGCGGGTGGTCTTTCTGTCGATCCCATGGGAGTCCCTCCCGACGGCAGCCGAAGCCCCAAACAACAAGGCCACCGTGCTTGGCCGGGCCCTCGACTTTCTGGTGCCGGGATTGCGCGGCGGCTCAAGTGTGACCTTCCACCAACCGGCCTACACGCTGCCCTCGGCCGCCATGATCGAGGTGAATGACGCAGCCCGTTCGGGGCAGAAACGGGTCACCTTGCAAATCACCAGCACCTCCGATCCGAAGGGGTTTGAGTTACCCTTGATCGAAACCCCCTTGAAGGGCGTGTTTCGAGGCCGGGTCACCCTGAGCGCCACGGCCACAGACACAAACTCCACACGACTGCGCTGCGCCCATGGGGACTTCCTCACGGCCTCTTACAACAACGCCTCCGAAGTCGCCTTAGCAACCCAAGCAATCATCGACACGGTGCCCCCAGTGATCAGCGCGGTAGACTCTGATCCGGCCTACAATGAGGCGACCATTTCTTGGACCACCGACAAACCCTCCGACAGCCTCGTGCGCTTCGGCGAGAGCGGTGGCGACGATTCACTGCTCACCCGCACTGCTTACTCGGCGGACCTGACCACCGAGCACGAAATCCAAATCTCGGGCCTCCAACCCGATCGCGACTACTACTTCCTGCCAGTGAGTCAGGATGAAGCCGGCAATGCGGTGACGGCGCGTCTGGCGGGGCGCTCATTCCGCCTGCGCACCCTGCGACCTCTGGATGCCCCCTGGCGGGACTCCCTGGAGAAGGGGCGGTCGGGATGGGCCACCTTCGACGACACGGCCTTCGACGACGAAACCGGAGAGAGCTTGCTCAATACCACGTGGCAGTTTGGCACACCCTCGAACCGATACGGAATCGCACCCCATAGCGGCACCAATTGCTGGGCCACCAACCTCGAAGGACAAGCGGTCGATACGGCCATCGCCGACCTGCTGAGTCCGGCCATCGACCTTCGGGACGGTAACACAGCCCGCCTGAAGTTCCGCACCTGGTACGACACCACCGAACGCAGCGACCTCTTGGACTTCGAACTCTGCCAGGTGGCCATCAGCACCAACAATGGCGCGCAATGGAGCGACCTCGTGGGCTTCGGTTTCGGGGATGTGTCGGCCGATTGGGAAGAGGTGGACGTCGACATCAGCCGATTCGCTGGGCACGTCGTCCGGATCCGCTTCAACTACCAGTTGCTCAGTTTTGAAACGACCGACCGTCCGGGCTGGTTCGTAGACGATCTGGAAATTTCTCTGACCCAGAATCAGTCGTCCTCGTTTTCCATCACCAACAATTTGGCGCAGGCCACCTTCAGTGTCCGGGGGCCCACCAACTTCACGGCGCTCGTCGGATCCGGCCGTTGGTTTAACGTGTCCAATGCGGTTCCTGGCGAGTACGTGGTGCGATGGACGCCCGTGGAGCATTACCTCACACCCGCCGCAGTCACCAACCGTGTGAGCACCAACACGCTGGTGCTCAACGGCCGGTACGAGTTTCCCGATGCCAATAAAAACGGGATCTCCGACCTGTGGGAAAGCGCCTACTTTAACCGCATTCTGGGAGACGATGCCGCACCCGAAATCGATTCGGACGGCGATGGGTTCTCCAATCACTCCGAGTTCCAGGCGGGAACCGATCCTAAGGACCCGGCTTCCAGTCTCCGACTCAACCTCCCCTCCGGGGGAGTGAATGCGCCGATCCGGGTCTCCTGGCCCAGCCAGGCGCGCCGAGAATACTTGCTGGAAATTAGCGACGATCTCCAGCGCTGGACCATCGCCAGCGACCCACGCATCGGGACCGGCGGCCTACTGACCAACACCATCCCCGCCCTGCTAGGACAAGGTCGCTATTACTTCCGAGTACGCGTCCAGCCTTGAGGGGCGTCGATTTCGTCGACGCCTATCGCAAAGGGGACCGAGCGCCTTCCCGAGTCGCCGGCAGAAATAAAAGTGGCCCGATCCTACAGCGCAGGATCGGGCCAATCGAAAACTCCTGTGGAGTAATCTCAGTGCTTCTTAGGCTGAGCAGCTTCCCAGGTGGCGTGGTCCACCTTGCGGGCGGCGTGGGTGAAAACAAACACGCCCTTCTTGTTGCCCACCACGATGTCCGGCAGACCATCACGGTTGTAGTCCACCGCCTTCACCTCGGTGCCCACCCCAGAAGCGTCGTCGATGATGTGGGGCACGAAGTTTACCGACCGGTCGGCCCCTCGTTGCAATTGGAACCAGTAAA
>SXXZ01000261.1 GCA_005789375.1 Verrucomicrobiales bacterium
GAGGGGTCGTCCTTTCCGATGGTGTGGGCCCGCAACAGCACAGACGTTGCAGCAGTCAACGTCACCGCGCGGTATGCCAAGGCCGATGCTGCGCCGGTCGAGATCGCCGCGCTCGGAGTCCGCTTGTGGGACCGTTCCGGCGGAACTCGACTCTCGGCCAAGGTGTGTGTGCTCGATGGCGTGCGCCGGTCGTGCGCTCTGGCTGACACCAAGTCCGGCACAGCCGACCTGAACGATATGCCCCGCTTCAGTCTGGCTCCGGGAGCGCAAGGTTGGCTTCGCTTCACCGTCGGCACCGAGGTGCGGGAGATGTCTTTTGGTCCTCTGACTTCAGGAGAATCGACAGTCGACGCCCGCTGGCCCGAGTTGACCCCCGCCTCGGCCGCTGTAGATGCGCTGCGTGAGTGGCTGGATTTGCCGTCCAACCGGCGTCCGGCGGAGGCTCAGGTGTTGTCCCAGGCGCTGTCGAAGACCGAGGCCGAGCGCATGCTGCCCATGGTGGCGGCCGACCGCATGGCGGAATTGGTGGCTGAGCGGACTCCCGAGCTCGAAAAAAAGGAGTTGGTGCTCGAGGGTAAAACACTCCGGTGGTTAGAGAAGGAGTTTGGCAAGGCACCGGCCGGTCAGCGAAGCCTGTGGATTTCCATGCACGGGGGCGGTGGGGCACCCAAGGCGGTAAACGACCAACAGTGGCAGAACCAGATTCGCCTGTACGAGCCCAGCGAGGGATTCTACATCGCTCCTCGGGCTCCCACGGATTCTTGGAATTTGTGGCATGAGGGACACATCGATCCGATGTTCCAGCGCCTCATCGACGACTATGTCGCGGTGCGTGGGGTGAGTCCGGATCGGGTTTATTTGATGGGTTATTCAGCTGGCGGTGACGGAGTCTGGCAGTTGGCCCCCCGCATGGCCGATCGGTTTGCGGCCGCCTCCATGATGGCTGGGCATCCCAATGAGGCATCGCTTCTGGGACTTCGAAATTTGCCCTTTGCTATCTTTATGGGTGGCAACGATGCGGCCTACAACCGTAACCGTATCGCCGCTGAACGTGGGGCCGAACTCGACCGGCTAGCCCGCGAGGATTCCGGCGGGTACATCCATCAGGTAAAGATCTACGAGGGATTGGGCCATTGGATGAACCGTAAGGACGCCGAAGCAGTTCCCTGGATGGCGGGTTTTGTTCGCAATGCCTGGCCTAAAAAAATCGTCTGGCAACAGGACGATGTGGTCCAACGCCGCTTCTATTGGCTCCAAGTACCTGCCGAAATTACCCTTCAGGAGCGCGCCAAGATTGTGGCCTCGGTGCAGGGACAAGAGATTCAGTTGGAGGGGCAAGTGCCGTCTAGCTTCCGCCTGCGTTTGTCGGATCGGTTGCTCGATCTGGATCGCCCAGTGCGGGTCGTCGCCAACGGTAAGGAGTGGTTTTCTGGCAAGGTCACCCGACAGGCTCGAGTGTTTCTTGCCTCACTCGAAGAACGGGCCGACCCGGTCTCCGCCGCGAGCGCTTGGGTGGATATGAAGTGAGGTGGAAGCCCCACCGACACCTACACCTGCGGACAATAGACGCGCGGCAGGCGGGCCCGAAAACCCGCCAGCACGTCGTAGGTGACCGTGCCGCTCAGTCGGGCTAGTTCCTGAACCGTGATGCAGTCGGTGCCTTGCATGCCGAGCAGGACCGCTTCATTACCCACCTGCGCCTCGGGGACATCGGCGAGATCAATCATGAGGGCGTCCATGGTGACACCGCCCACAATGGGGACTCGGCGTCCATGCAGGAGGACCTGCCCTTGATTGCGGAGTCGCGGATAGCCGTCGCCATAACCCACTGAAAGGACGCCGATACGGCTTGGGCGTTGGGCCTGCCAGCGCATGCCATAGCCTACCGTGTCGCCGGTTTCGAGTTCCTGGATAGCGGTGAGTCGGGCTCGCAAGGAGAGCACGGGAAGGACGCCCTCCAGACGGCGGCAGACTTCTGACGGATAGACCCCCTGGGCCAACAGGCCGACGCGGACGCGGTTGAAATGAGCATCGGGCAGATCGAGTACGCCGCCGGAATTGCAGTGGTGGATCCACTGCGGCTGAATACTCAGGATTGCGAGTCGTTCCAGCACCCCTTCAAATCGCTGGGACTGGGTGCGGGCGAAGCCTTTGTCGAGTTCGTCGCTTTGGGCGAAGTGGCTGAGGGCCCCTCGAAACTCCAACCCGGGCAACGCGCCCAGGTGTGGTCCCCAGGAATCCACGTTCCTCCACGAAAACCCGAACCGGTTCATGCCGGTGTTGACCTTGAGGTGGATGGGCACCGGTTGCCCTCGGGTTCGGCCGGCCCTCGAGAAGGCCTCAGCCATCTCTACGGAACCGACACAGGGTTCGAGGTCTAGTTCCAGCACGTGCGGCACCTCGTCGGCCAGGCGTTCCCCCAGCAGCAGAATCGGGGCGGTAATACCCGCATCCCGGAGTTCCTGGGCCTCTCCGAGGGTGAAGACTGCGAGAGAATCGGCGTGGCCCTCGAGCGCCACCCGGGCGGCCTCGACGGCACCCAGTCCATAGGCGTTGTCCTTGGCCACAAACATCAAGCTCACCGAAGCCGGGACTTCGCGGCGGAGGATCTCCCAATTACGGGCCAACTGGTCGAGGTCAACCTGGACCCAGGCGGAACGGGGGCGACAAACGGTGGGCTTCATGGATTGCCGGGCGGCCAGAGCGATTGGCCCACATCGGTTCGGTAGTAGCTGCCAAGAGATCGAATTTTGCGGATGTCGCTGTAGGCGTTGCGGATGGCTTCGTCCATCGATCCGGCCAGGGCCGTGATGTCCGCAATGCGGTGGCCAGTGGCCTCGAGTCCGCTCAGCGGTGATTCGGCCACTTCTTGCCACCAGACATCCCCCTGAAAGGCCCCGTCGACCGTCACTGGCACCCGTGGCCCAGTGAGTTGGGTGAAGGGATAACCGTAGCCCGCCAGAGTCAGGTTGCACCCGAACTCGCGGCCGCTCCGCCAACGCGGACTCAAGGGCAACCCCAGAGCGCAGCGACCGAAGGTGTCCAGCGGATTAGCCAGCATGGCGGCGATCATTGGACCGCTGGTGACGCCCAATCGCACATTGTACTCGAGTACATGCCAGCGCTCCTGATGGCGGATGGCGGTCACTTGCACGGGGCCGCTGAATCCGACTGCGCGGAACCACGGGAGCAGGGGTTCCAGGAGTTCTTTGGCAAGGCCGTAGCGGTCGCCCGGATCGCGCTCCACGAGGCCACCGAGTGGGGCCCCGGCGACGATGCCGAGGTTCCCGTCGAAGGCCCGTTTGTATTCTTGGTTGGTGACCAACGAGTAGATTTCACCGTCGCTCACCAGCGCGATATGCCCGGCCTCCCGCCGTCCGAGGTATTCTTGGAGAAAAATCCCCTCGGCGTCATCGATCCGAGGCAACCAGGCCAGGGTGTCTTCGGGTGTTTCGCACACGATGGTGTGGATGGGACTGGTGGGGGAACACAGGGGGTTCTTGACCACGAATGGACGACCCTCCCGCCGCACCAGAGCCTCGGCTTCCGCCCGCGTGGGAATGAGGTGCGAGCGCGGGAATGGGATGCCGGTCTGGCGACAGAGTTCTCGGGCGAAATCGCGCTCCCGCTCCAAGCGTAATCCTTCGCCGGTCGGGCAGAGTATGGGAATCCCCAGGCCGAGGAGTTCTGCAGTCCAAGGGCGGAGAGCCCATTCCAGCGACATGGGAATGAGGAAGTCGGGTCGCCGTTCACGGAATCCTGAGCAGGGGTTGGGCACCTCGACGCTAGAAACGCAGGGGCCTTCCTGAAGGGGGCCATAATGTGCGTAGTCCCGGGTCAGGTAGGCCGTGACCTCGGCACCGTCTCCGCGGAGGTGGCGCATGAGCGCCTGGGTGAATGCCCCGACTCCCAGCAGGGCTACCCGTTTGAATGTCAGTTCGCTTGCATCCATGCCATCGATCAAGGCCCTCAACGGTTCGGCTCAAGGCCCCGGTTGAAAAGCAGGAAGATGCCCTGACGCACACTTTTCATTCTTCGCTAAATCCCGAGTGAGTTGACGGACCGGTGGAACGCCGGGTCGAGGGACCCAGCCTACAAGGTGAGCTCGTTTGACGGACGGAATACGCTGGAACACGGGATTGACGGGTCGGCTTGGATTGCCTCTTCTGATCCCAGTCCCTCTAATGCTATGAAGCTATCCGCTCCTCTGCACAGTCGCGCCCGTGCGGGTTTCACTCTCATCGAGTTGCTGGTGGTCATTGCCATCATCGCTATTCTGGCGGGCATGCTCCTGCCGGCTTTGGCGCGGGCCAAGAGCAAGTCGTTGACGATTAGTTGCAATAATAACCAGCGCCAGATGGGACTGGGACTGCACATGTACGCCGACGACAATCGGGACAATTACCCCGTGTACAACGATTGGGGAACCCTGGGCGGCAAGAAAGGCGTCATGTCGCTGCATGGTGGGTTGACGGGTGCCACCAACCGACCGCTGAACATCTACGTCCCAGCCTTCGCGGCGTTTAAGTGTCCGGCTGACAAGGGGGATTCGCTGTGGAAGAGCACCTTTCCGAAGGGCACGCGCTCCTGCTACGACGCCTGGGGCAACAGCTATCTGACGGTTTGGTCGGTGGAAACCTTGCGTGTGAAGCATGTCACGGGGGATTCCTCCAATCCGGGTGCTCCTCAAGGCCGCCCCATCAAGACGAGTGAGATTGCTCTTGGGCCTTCGAACAAGCTCATCCAAGGCGACTGGCCCTGGTGGGCCGATCGCGACAAGAACGACATCGCCAGCCAGTGGCACAACGTGAAGGGGCAGTACCGCTTCAACGTGTTGTGGGGCGATGGGCACACCGACTTCTTCCGATTCCCGAAGGAGGCCTCTCAGTGGAACTACACAGGCCCCGCGCCGGACCCCAACTTCACCTGGTGGTGAGCGGTGTTTTTTGGCGGGAACGCCGGGTCGGGCAACCCAGCCTACAGGGGGAGCTGGTAGGCAGGGTGGTGGGCTGTAGGCCCGGTGCCTTCACCGGGCGGTCTGTGGGTTCGGTATCCTCACCGGGTGTCTGTGGGTTCGGTGCCCTCACCGGGCCACACGGGGTGTGGCGTCGGTTTGGGAACACGGCAGGCAGCGGTGCCGGGATCGGTCAGGGTCGGCGTTTTTGACGTCGTTGCCACAAGGCCAATGCCCCGGTGCCGACGATCATGAGTGCCCAGGTTTCAGGTTCGGGGACGATGGCCGGGGTAGTGAGGGGATCGACCGGGGTGAGACCGGCGGCC
>SXXZ01000262.1 GCA_005789375.1 Verrucomicrobiales bacterium
GGCAGCATCGCGGGTATTGGTGTGGCCATTAGTCAGGGAGTGACTACGGGGTTCAACGAGTCCGTCGAGAAGTGGATGACCGCGCACAATCCGTTCTTCGAAGGACCCAGCTCAGACGCTCTTTCGTTGCTGCCCTTTGCTGGGTTGGTGGTGCTGCTGTACCTCGCTGGCAAGTCGGGGGAGTCGCAACAAAAAGCCGCTGCAGGAAAGACATCCTGAGCGGCCCTCGGGGTGGACGGGCTTAGGCTTGCACCCAGGCCCGGGCGATCACCAACCGTACTCGATGGAGCGGCGCTGCCAGAGGAACTCGAACATGTTGCCCTCGTGGGGTTGATCCCAAGAAATCTTCATGGTCGAGACCGGGCCGATATTCAGGCGATCGATTTCGGTGAAGGCCTCGAGGTCACGGATAAACGCCGGGTCTTTGGTGATCGCTGAACAGGCCAGAGTGTAGCCGATATTCTTGAGCACTTCAGGCTGGCTGCATTGGACCACACTGGCGTAAGGGCAGAGGAACTCGCGGTTGGCCAACGGGTGGGCGAAGGAGTCGCAGCGCACGATGGTCGGCCGCATAAAGGTGCCGATGTCGCTCGAGACTTTTCGGGAGCCACCGCGGTAGCGGGCGGTGACGTCTTCGGCGCCCGAGATCTTGAGACCGTCTTCGATTTGCCCATCGATGTAGTCGGCCATCTTGGGGTTGGCGAAGCCGGAAAGCCGAGCCTCGGGATCGTCGGAAGGCGTGTGGGCGATGGGGCCCAGTTTCTTGGCCAGCGCATCGGCGATTTCTTCCGCGTACTTCGGCACCACCACAGCACTGGCATTAATGCACGAGCGGCCGCCGTTGTCGGCGATGCTGGCGGCGATCACGTCGATGAAGTCCGGCCAGTTTTCGATCTGGTCTTCGCCGATGACGAACTTGCTCCAACCCGGGCCATGAATCTGGATCGCCGGGTTGTGGGCGTACTGCTGGGTGGTGGATTTATCACCGAAGATCAAGGCCCGGCCGCACAAGTTGAGGATGGCGGCGGCTCCCTCGTGATCGGTGGGGTAGAAACCGAAGGCCTCAGCAGGAACCCCGGCGGCGATGAACGCTTGGATAAGTCGGTACGGCGTCCAGGGCTCCTCCTTGCCGGGCTTGATGATCACCGGCGTCTTGAGGGAGATGGCCGGGATCCAGAGGGAATTCACGGCCGGCGAATTGCTGGGCATCACCAGGCCGAGGGCGTTAGCCGTGGGGAAGAATGCAAGATTGGTTCCGAACTGCTCGCCGCGTCCTTTATCGAGGATGGTGAAGTCGAGCCCACGGGAGAGTCCGTTAAGGATTTCCGGCATGTGGGTCAGGGCGTAATGAATCTTCGCCATGTTCCGCTTCACCATCACATGGGGCAGACCGCTGGTGCTGCTGAGGGTTCGGATGTATTCGTCGGCGTTCTGGGTATGGCCGCGGTCTCCCAAAGGCAGCGTGCCGTTGAGGAACAAGTCACCGGCCTTGGCACTCATGGCCATCAGTTCGGCGATCGTGAAGTGATTTAAGGCGGCTCGGGCGACTCCCAGCTTGGTGAGGTCTTTTTTGACGATGCCGGCATTCACGGACGAAACGACGGCACAGACTTCTCCGGTGCGGAAATCTTTCACCTCGGTTTGCTCGAGGGAGGCGTAGTTGCGGCCGAGACGAATGACTGGGAGATGCGGAATGGTGCTCATGGGATTCGATGAACTGAGTTCAAAATGGTACGCCTGCGTACAATTGGCAAACGCAGGTTTTTTAACTCGGTGTGACCGGAACGATTAGGCGTCGAGGGTCAGGGTTTCTTGGCAGGAGCCGAGATTGATAATTTCTCGGCGACGGTGGCTGCGCGGTAGTCGGCCTGGGCTCGGAAACAGTCGGCGTCGATGTCCACGGCGCTGACCTGGGCGTCGAAGGCGGCCTGTTCGCGCAACTGCAAGGCCAACAAGTCGGTGGCTCCGCGCATGAAGCGCTCGGTTTCGGCCTCTTGAAGCTCCACAGCCAATTCAACATTAAGCCGCGCTTGTAGGGTCTGCTCGTGAGCGGCACTCCAGGCCGAGAAGGAGTCGCGCACCTCGGTCTGGATTCGGTCTCGGGCAAACCGCTGCTCATGGGTGATTTGCTCCAGTTGGGATTCAATCTCCGCCACCCGACCCTTGGCCTCGCGCCGTTGCAGGGGTACTCGTAATTCGACGCCCACCTGGACTTCGGTCTCGGTCTGGTCTTTGTAGCGGCGGTCGCCGTAATCGCGGTTGGCGCTGACGCCGGCATCCAGGTTCGGCAGGAGCTGGTTTCGGGCGAGGCGTTGATCGACTGCGAGTTTTTCTTGTGTGAGACTCAAACGTTTGAGCTCAGGTCGTACGGTGAGGGATCGCTGGAGGTCTTGCTGAAGGAGGCTCGCCTCCGGACCCACCGGGATGGGGAGGCTTGGGGGCAATCGATCCCGCGTGGCCACGGTGGGGTTTTCTTGTCCATCTCGGTAGAAGAGAGATAACGCCAGCCCAGCCGCTTCGAAGCGACGGCGTGCCTGTACCATGGCCAATTCCCGCGAGACGATAAGCCGTCGATTGTCGGTGAGGACGATCCGGGCAATTAATCCAGACTCGCTCTGGGTTTTGAGGGTATCCATGCGCTCACGGGCGACGCGCAACAAGGCTTCGGAAAGTCGCAACCGTTCTCCCGCCGCAAGCCAGCCATAGTAGCCCGCAGTGGCGGCTCGGATGAAGTCGATTTGCTGACGGTGAATCACCGGGTCGGCCAGTTCCTTATCGAGTCGTGCCTTGATGAGGGTCGCTCGCCGCCGGTCGATGGATCCGTCGCGCAGCAGCGGTAGTCGGAATCCGATGCGGGGTTCGCCGGAGCCCTGGGTGCGGCTCTTTTCGTAGTCTGGCAACAAGCCGCCGGTGGTGACGCGATAGCCTCCGAAGAGGGTGCTGCCCCAGAGGCCGGTGAATTGCTCGAAGCCCGTGTCAACGGTGGTGCTTTGATAATACCCACTGGGAGCGTCGAAGAGTCGGGAAAAGAACTGAAAATCGAAGGTGCCCCGCGCGCTCTGGAGGCGTCCGGCGGCGACATCGCGTTCGATGAGTGCGGCCAGCATGGGCGGGTATTGCTGACGGACCGAGTCGAGCACTTCGTGCAGAGTCAACGCGCTGGTTGCAGATGGGCTGGCGGTTGTTGGTGGCGTACTGGGCGTTTCCGCCGCCTGTAACCCTGGGAAAAAACTCCCCAGAATTAGACAAAGAGCGAGGCAGCGGACGGCGGTCCAATGGGCAGCGGAGGCACGGTGATCGTCCCCCCGTGCTCGCTGACTCTGGGCCGATGGCCTCGGGCCAGATCGCCGATTTAACTGGAGCGCTACGACGGACATCGCATTCATCACGGGCAGAATTACTTCTTGGGATCCAACGCCTCTTCCGTGATCACCGGCGGGAATCCATTCAACTGACGCCACACCTCATACCACAGCGGAACCCGCTGCAGCAGGACCCATCCGTTGGCGCGAACTCCTTGCCTGAGCCATCGGGAACCAGGCCACGGCACCGAAGTCGCTTTGCCATCTGGGCCCTGGACCACGTCTTGTTTCTCGGCCACGAGGATGCGGAACTTTCCTTTGCCGTTGTCGGTCGGATCCACCAGCACGACTTCGCCGCCAAAGGTGCCCCGGGCCAAACTGGGCCAGCCGATCAATTGCAGTGCGGGCCAGCCCTCGAACTGGAGGCGTACCGGGCTGCCTTCACGCAGAATCTTCCCCTCGGGGCCGACCTCTCGGGGGGTGACCAGGGGCATGTCCTGCCCTTGAAGCCAGACTTCCACCATGGGTTTGTCGGTCTGGGCGATGATGGTGCAGAGCGGCGAACCGGCCCGAAGAAAAGTGCCCTCCGTGACCTGAAGGCGGAGGACGATGCCCGCCCGAGGAGAGGTCACCTTTTGCATCCGGGTCTGGCTGATCTGGATCTCGAACCCCGTCAGCGATTGTTCCGCGGAGGCCAGTTCGGCCCGCGCGGAATCCCGCTGTGCGGTAATGCCTTGGATGGCGGCCCGTAAGTCCACCGGAGTCCGCTCCAGCTCCGCTTGCGCGCGCTGCAACTCTGCCTCGGTCCGGTCTCGCTCCAGGGTGGCTAGTTCAAAATCCCGCTGGGACACAAGCCCGCGCTTGTCGGCGTGCAGCGCCTTGAATCGGTCGAATTGAAGGCGAGCCGTGTCGGCGGCGAACCGGGCGGCGGCCAGGCGAGTCTTGGCAGCTTCCATTGCCAGCGGGAGCGCACGTTCTTGCTCGCCAATTTGGAGGGCCAGCGATTCGACCCGAGTTTTGGCGGCATCGCGTCGGGCGTTGGCCGAATCTCGCTGCTGTAAAATGTTGGCTAAGAGGTTGGGATCGTTGTCCACGATCTCAAAGAGCGGGTCGCCTTCTTGAACCAGTTGACCCTCGACCACGAAGGATCGCTGCACCTTGCCCGGAAGCGGCGCCTCGATGGTCAGGCTTCGTTCCAATGGATTGTAGGCAATGACTCGACCCGATCCGCTGACGAATTGGCGCCACGGCAATAAGATGAGCGCTATCAGCGCGATGACACACAGGACGGCCGACACAGAGGTGACTTGGCGCAGACGCCGGGAGGAAGCCGTGTGGTCCAGCGCGCTGAATTTGCTCCGCCGGTCCAGCAGGGCCATGGCGGAGGGCGATCGAGAATACGACGGAGAATGCAGAGGAACCTCCGATGTCCGGGGCTCAGTGGGGGCCGGTTCAAGGTTCATGATCGGGGAGGAAGTTCGGAGCCGTGTCCGGGGCGACTGAGGTGACAGTCGCCCAGATGGACAGAGCGGTCGCAGCGGCGGATGAGGTCGGGGTCGCGCGTCACCAACACAAGAGTGCTGGGTTCGCGAGCTTCAAACAGCGCGGCTTCGAGCTTTTCGAGTGTTTCAATTTCGAGTCCATCCAGAGTTTCGTCCACGAGCAACAACCGTGGCTTGCGAATGATGGCTCTGGCTAGAATCAGTCGGCTCCGCTGGGAACTGGTCAAGGGATGACCTCCCGAGCTGAGCAGTGTTTCGAGTCCGTCGGGCATCCGTTGAACAACCGCCTGCAAACCCACGCACTCGAGCGCGCCGTTTACGACGTCGATGCCAATGTCTGGCCGTCCAAGGCGGATGTTTTCAAGGAGGGATCCCTGAACGATCTCCTGCCCTCGAACGAGGAAGACCTGACGTCGGAGTTCGCCCAGTTGCCAAAGCCGTAGGTCGATTCCGTTGAGCAGCACCTGGCCACTGGAGGGTTCCCGTAGGCCCGCCAAGAGGTCCAGCAGAGCGCTTCCGCCCTGCCCACAAGGGCTGACGATGCCAAGGGTTGAGCCGGGTGGGATCTCTAGGTCTTGGTTTTCTAGAACGGGCAGACCACCGGCGGGTGTGTAGCTGACTCCGCGCACCTGCACTCGGATGCCTTTCTCGGAAACGACCGGTTTTTCGCCATTTTCTCGTTCGATGGGCAAATCTACCAAATATCCCAATTTTTCAACGGAGGCCAACGCGTCATACCAGCTCTCCAAGTGTTTTCCGAGTTTGGAAATGGCTGCCACAATAGAGGCGACAATGAGCTCGCTGGCGACCAATTGACCGAGTGTGAGTTCAGCCCGAAGAACCAACCAGCCGCCGATGGAAAGCAGAGCTGCGCTGGCAATGGCCTGAAGCCCCAGCAGAGCAATGACCTGGCCTAAGAGAATTCGAAAATGGCTTTTTCGCGCCGCGAGGTAGTTCAGCGCCAACTGGTCGGCGCGAGAACACGCCATTTCGGCCGCACCGCTAACCCGGAAGAGCAGGGGAAACATGGCGATTTGCTCTAGCCAACCAACGACCGCGTGTTTGGCGTAGGATTCATCAATGCTGGTGCGGACCGCGCGGCGTCCTGGGATGAAGACGATGATCACCAGCAGGACCAATAGAACGAAGGCGAATGACAGAAGGAGAGGATGGTAGAATCCGAGGACTACCAATCCGATCAAGGTGCTGAAGAGGACGTTGATTCCATCCAGGAGTAGGCCCGAGGCGCTTTTCTGAATGGTGACCACATCGAAGAAGCGATTGACCAGTTCAGGGCCTTGATGTTTTTCCAGAATCTCCAGCGGAACTCGCGGGAGTCGAAACGCCAAATCGGCCGTCAGGCGCACAAAGATACGGCGTTGGATCAACTCCATCGCGTATTCTTGTCCTGCTCGTAGAACCCCCAGCATTCCGAGTAGGAACATCAGGAACACCGCGAGGACGATGAGTGCCTGGACATAAACGGGTTGTTCCCCGCCGAAGGCAAAATTGTTGACGACGGCATCGGCTGTCAACGGGGTCGCCAAGTAGAGGATTCCTGAGATGATAGACAGGACGAGAATGACGCGGATCTCTGAAGCCTCTGGCTGCAGCAGGGCCACGAAACGATGAAAAGGGCTCGGAGCGGAGGGGAGTCCAGTAGACAGAGTAGTCCTGCTTTGGGCAGGATTGTTAGAGTTTTGCCCCATGGCGTTGGGAATATGTTATAAACCGCATCTTTGATAAATCAAATCGACCCCTCGGTGACGGCACGCCATTGGCCCGGGGGCAAATCCCCCAATTCCAGAGCGCCAATTCGGCTACGGTGAAGGGACGTCACTCGGAAACCCTGGCTGGCAAACATGCGGCGGACTTGATGGTAGCGGCCCTCCACCAGATCGAGATGGGCAGAACGAACCCCGGTGAGAACTAAGTCTGCCGGCAGGCAAGGATCGGCATCATCGGGCAGGCGCAAGGTGCCCGAGGCAAAGAGTGGTACGAGGTCGGGATCTAGGTCTTGGTCCGACACCACCTCGTAGCGTTTGGTGACCTTGTGACGGGGTGAAGTCCAACGCTGCACCAACTCCCCGCGGTCTGTGATGAGCAGCAGGCCGGTGGTCTCCTTGTCGAGACGCCCGACGCTGGTGATCGGTGGGTTTCGACGACTCCAGCGCTCCGGGAGCAGGGAATACACATTCGGACCCTCCCGTTCCTCCCGAGAGCAGACGAGCCCCGCAGGCTTATGCAGCATGACAAGGATGCCTTCCGGATGGTCTATGGGTTCGCCATCGATCCGTAGGTCGGCCAACAGCACCTTATCGGCAGGGTTCTTTGCTTTCTCACCGCTGACGGTCACCCGGCCAGCCTTCAACCAGCCCCGGGACTCGCCTCGGCTGCAGTAGCCGTGGCGGGAGAGCATCTGATCGATACGGAAGCGCGTCATAGAGGCCATAGCTTAGCCGCCCTTTGAGTTTGCGACGACGCGAAACTCCCCGACTCAACACCGGCTGCAATTAACCCGCCCAGCGGCTGAGTACGAAATTGCGGGTCAGGTGCAGGTGGAGCACCACCAAGAGGGTTAGCCCGATCCAGCGGAAGATGCGCCAGGGACGCGATGTGGCCGGAGCCGACCAAGCCAAGAAGATTGGAAAGGCCATTCCAGAAAAGCGGATATACGACGTGAACGAGCCGCTCATGGCGGGGAGGATTCCGAGCACGTACACCCATGGAATGAGGGTCCGGTCGCTGCGCCACAGGGCCGGTAGCGAATAGGCCATGGCCAGAAAGCATAGGCGGTCGAGCATCGAGTCGGCGAACTCGTGAAAGTAGCGCGGGTTGAGGTATTCTAGGACAAACTTGGGAATATTAACCAGGTTCAGGATCGAATGACGTCCCCAAGTTTTTTGTGCTTCAAAGCCCTCGAAGGGGTTGCCCGTCCAAGAGTTCATTAACCCTAAATACAGCGCCCATCCGATCGGTGGGATGATTAGCAATAGCAGCCAACGCGCTCCCTGACGCGACTCATCGCTTTCGCAGTGGAGAAGCCCCGTTTTCAGGCGAGGAATCCGCGAGAGCGCGGCATTCCAACGGGGAGCGACGCTCGGATGTTTCAGCAGCCAGACGGCGATGGGGATGACTGAGAAAACACCAATGGCCCGGCTGAGTGGCAGCAGCAATGCCCCGAACGCCGCAGGCAGCCACCGGCGCTCTTCCAAACCACTCCAGAGGCACATCAACAGGACGAGGAAGGCCCCTTCGCTGTA
>SXXZ01000263.1 GCA_005789375.1 Verrucomicrobiales bacterium
ACGTGGCCGATGCCGTGATCGGTGCCAACGGATATCCGGATCCGGACCGACTCGACCTGGTAGGCCGTATGGGAGGCACCGAATACCTGCGAACTCGGGACCGCTTTTCGATCGATCGCCCGGCCTAAATTAAAGAGGACAATCCACGAGGTAGGGCGATTTTACCGAAAGCGCCGAGTGAGACTGAGCGGCCGGCTCGGAGATCCAGCCCTACCTAGGAGTGTCGATGACTTAGAATCGATGGCTCAGAAGGTAGGGCGATTTCTCCGAAAGCGCCGAGTGGGATGAGCGGCCGGCTCGGAGATTCATCCCTCGCCAGCTATCGCAGAAGCCCGAGTCACCGGTCCGGGAATTCGAACTCCACCTTGCCTCGCTGGCCGAGCACCAGGTGCGCCGTGAAGTTCTTGCCAGCCTTCGACACGAAGCCGCTTAGGGCCTCGGTGCGGCCATCTTGCAAGAGCTTCTCGACCTGCGGTCGTTCAACGGTCTGATCTAAGATCTTGCGGCCCACCTTGAAGGTGCACTTGCGCGTGTCAGCCTGGGTGCGTTCGCAAACCCATGAAGTCGGCCCCTCATAGACCTTGCCTTTGCACTTGGGGCAGGCACCCAAAGACGTCTGCCCAGTGAAGTCGACCTTGGCTTCGGGTTCTGCAGCCTTCTTGCCCTTGGCCGGGAATTTCTTTTCGCGCGGCGCAAATTCAAAGCCGACCTTGCCGTCTTTCATGGTCAGGAAAGCCTCGAACTTCCGTCCGGTTTTCTTGGAAACGAAGTCTTTCAGCAGGTCGGTTTTGCCTTGGGTGAGCAGCTTGGCTACCTGAGTCCGGTCGATGGATTGCTGGAGGATGACGCTGCCGGTGCGGAAGTCGCAGGACTTGGCAGCCCCGACCGAACGTTCACAGACATAGTTCATTCCGTTTTCAAAGACCTTGCCCTGACACTTCGAGCACTGGCCTACGGGTTCCTTACCAGTGAAATCGACCTCGGCGGAGGTGCCGTCTTTCTTCTTGTCGTCACCGAAGTCGAAGACGAGTTTCTTGTCGGCATCGAGCTTAAGGACGGCTGCAAACGGGAAACCCTGGCGGGAACGGAATCCTTGGAGCGGGCCGAAGGTTCCGGCAGTCACGAGTTGCTCCATCTCGGTGCCTTCCATCAGGCGGCTGGCGAGAAACTTCGGCAGGCTGAAGTCGCAACCGGTACATTGGAAGCGCCGGTAGTTCTCTTTCACCTTGCCGCTGCACTTGGGGCAGGGGGTGTGCAGGTCGCCGAAGTCGCCGGGTACCTCGTCACCTTGGAAGGCTTTGGTACGCTCAACGATGCGGCGGGTCATCTCGGCGATGTCCTGCATGAATTGAGGCCGGGTGTAGCGGCCCGCCTCCATCTCCTTGAGCTTATGCTCCCACTCGCCCGTCAGCTCGGGCTTGCTCAGTTCTTCGATGCCCAAACCGCGCAGGAGCGCGATGAGCATGAAGGCCTTGCCCGTGGGCTGAAGCTCGTTGCCATTGCGGTGGAGGTATTCTTCATCGACCAAACCTTCGATGACCGAGGCGCGTGTGGCCGGGGTGCCCAGACCTCGGTCGGCCATGGCCGAGCGCAGTTCATCGTCTTCGACCAGCTTGCCCGCGCCTTCCATCGCACCCAGCAACGTGGCTTCGTTGTACCGGGGGGGCGGTTTGGTTTGGTTGAGCTTGAGGTCTATGTCTTCAGTTTGAACCCGCTCGCCGGGCTTCACCGGGACCAGATTGGCGGTGGCCTCTTCGCCCTCGTTTTGGGTTTGGGCCTCGCGGCCATAGATCTCGAGCCAACCGGCCTTTACCAACACCTTGCCGTCGGTCTTGAAGGGTTCGCCCTCAACCCGGGTGATGCGGGTGGTGATAAGGTATTCTGCCGCTGGGTAAAATACTGCGAGGAAGCGCTTGGCCACCATGTCGTAAATGCGCAACTCCACGTCGCTCAGATTCTTAGGCTCCACCGAGGTGGGGATGATAGCGAAGTGATCGCTGACCTTGGCGTTGTTGAAGATGCGCTTATTAGGTCGAACCCAGCCTTGTTCCAGAATGGTGGCGGCAAATTTTCCGTATCCGCCGCCGTTCATCGTCTCGAGCACGCCCCGGGCGGTCCCGAGGTAATCTTCGGGCAGCGCGCGTGAATCGGTACGAGGGTAGGTCAGGACCTTGTGACGCTCATACAGCGCCTGGGCAATTTGCAGGGTCCGTGTCGCGGAGAACCCGTAGCGACGGTTGGCCTCACGTTGGAGTGTGGTCAGGTCGAACAACGTGGGGGAGAGCTGGTTGCTGGGCTTGCTCTCTTCGGTAACAATTCCCGGTTTGCCGAGGCAGCGTTCCCGAATGGTGGACGCCTTGGCGGCATCCCAAATGCGGTCGGCGCGGAGGGCTTCGTCGGCGTCTTTGCCGGCCGGCTTGCTGAAGCGCTCGTCGAACCAGCGACCGACATACTGACCGGCCTCGCAGCCGAACGTGGCGTGCAATTCCCAGTAATTGCGAGAGACGAACTTCCGGATCTTTTCCTCCCGTTCCACGAGGATGGCCAGCGTGGGGGTTTGCACCCGACCAACGGTGGTCTTGTTGAAACCGCCCCCTTTGGAGTTGAAGGCCGTCATGACCCGGGTGCCATTGATGCCGACCAACCAATCGGATTCTGACCGACAGGTGGCCGCCGCGGCCAGGGGCTGCATCTCTTGATCGGAGCGCAGCCGATTGAACCCGTCGCGGATGGCGGTGGGCGTCATGGACTGCAACCACAAACGCCGGACCGGTTGGCGGGCTTGGGTGTATTGAGCGATGTAGCGGAAGATCAGTTCTCCCTCGCGCCCAGCGTCGCAGGCATTGACCAGGGCATCGACATCCTTGCGCTTAATGAGCTTCTGGAGGGTCTTGAGCTTGGCCTCAGATTTCTCGCGGGGCTGCAAGTCGAAGTGCGGTGGAATGACCGGTAACGCGTTGAAACTCCACTTGCCCTTCTTGGCTTCGTAGGCCTCAGGGGCACGGATCTCGAGGAGGTGACCGACGGCCGAGGCGACGATCGTGTCTTCCCGTTCGAAGTAGTCATCGACGCGTTTGAACCCACCTAGGGCTTTGGCGATGTCCGCGGCTACGGATGGTTTTTCGGCGATGACGAGGGTTTTTCCCATGAAAGGATTCGGGGGGACGTCTACCTGTCGTATCCGGTCCCGGGCAAGGAGTTCTTTTGGTAGACGCAGTTTACTTTTATGTATTCGGAAGCATTCGTCCGGTTTTTTGGGGGAGATTTTGAACAAAAAACACCCGCGTTGCTGGCCATCAAATCCAAGTAAGACTACGATCGGTCGATGCGCGTCTCGAAACTGCTTCATACCCGCTATCGGCTCAACGATCTGGAACGTTCGGTGCTTTTCTACAAAGAAGTTCTGGGTCTTGAAGAGGTGCGCCGTCACAAGTCTCCGCGGGGTTCAGAGTTGGTTTTTTTGAAGGCTCCGGAGAGCGAGGAGACCATTGAGTTGTGTCATTTTCCCTCGAGCGGGCCGGTGGAGGTTCAGGCCGATTTAACCCATTTGGCGTTTGAGGTCTCGAGCTTGGAGGCCTTTGGTCAACACTTGGCGAAGCTCGGGCTTCGGTACAGTGACGGTCCGACCTATAAGCCCGACGGTTCTGGCGGGTTTGCCTTCGTTGATGCTCCGGAGGGCTATGAGATTGAGCTCATCCAGCGTTCGCCGGTGGCTGCCTCAGGCGCAGCCTCTTACTAATTCTGGCTCCTAGGTCTTGCTGAACTGCCTCCGCAGATGGAATTCAAGGCGCGCCAATACCGTTGGAGTTTCCCACGTCCCGCCATGGTCATGGGGAT
>SXXZ01000264.1 GCA_005789375.1 Verrucomicrobiales bacterium
CCCGCGGTGGAAATCCTCCGCTGGATCCGGTCGGCATCCCCGCATCAACCCTCTTTCTAAATTCTCAACCCCATGAACGAATCGCTTCGGAACATCTGGACGATCCTGAAACGTGAGCTTACCGGCTACTTTGCGTCGCCCGTAGCCTACGTGTTTATCGTCATCTTCCTGCTTCTCAATGGCTTCTTCACCTTCATGCTCGGCGGGTTCTTCGAGCTGGGTGAAGCATCGCTCTCGCGCCCCTTCTTCAATTGGCACCCGTGGCTGTACTTGTTCCTGGTGCCGGCCGCTGGCATGCGCCTGTGGGCCGAAGAACGCCGAGTAGGCACCCTCGAACTGCTCCTGACCATGCCGGTCACCGCGGCGCAAGCCATCATCGGCAAATTCCTAGCCTGCTGGGCCTTCTTGGCTCTGGCGCTAGCACTGACCTTCCCGGTGGTGGGCTCCGTCTACTACCTCGGCCACCCTGATGGTGGCGCGATCTTCGCCGGATATGTCGGCAGCCTGCTGTTGGCTGGGTCTTACCTGGCCGTCACAGTGGCAACCTCAGCCATCACCCGAAACCAAGTCATCAGTTTCATCCTGTCGGTCGTTATCTGCTTTTTCCTCATCCTTGCTGGATGGGAACCGGTGACCAGCCTTATGGTGCGATGGGCCCCGGCCGGATTGGTGGAACTCGTCACCGGGTTCTCCGTGATGCCCCACTTTGCTAGCTTCCAGCGAGGCGTGATCGACTTCCGAGACATTCTCTTCTTCGCCTCGGTGATCGTCTTCAGTCTCTTTGGTACCAGTGTGATCCTCCGTGGCCTCCGCGGCGCCTGAACCTTCTGACCTTTCCTGAGTAATGAAACAGACCAAGATTCAAACACTGCTGTTCTCGACCGCCGGCGTCGGCCTGGCCTTCGTCGCGATCACCGGCCTGAACCTGCTGTTCAGCCCGGTGCGGGCCCGTCTCGACCTGACGGCTGACGGCCTGCACACCTTGTCCGAGGGTTCCCGCAAGATCCTCTCCAAGATCGACTCCAACGTAGAGGTTCGACTCTACGTTTCGCGAGGCGAGAACCGGATGCCCAGTGCCATCAAGAACTACGCCCAAACCGTTGAAGACCTTCTTCAGGAGTTCCGGGCTGCTTCCGGCGGCAAAATCACCATCAAGCGGCTCGACCCCGAGCCCGACTCGGATGCTGAAGACACTGCCAAGCTCGACGGCATCGAACCCGTGTCGCTGGGGCAAATGGGCGGCGATCCGATTTACTTCGGCATGGCTGTCAGCCTCGCTCCGGAGACCAAGGCCATTCCATTCCTGTCCCCGCAGCGTGAGAAACTGCTCGAATACGACATCGCTCGGGTGATCTCGCAGGTCATCGCCACCAACAAACCGGTGCTGGGTGTCATGAGCCCGCTTCCCGTGTTGGGCGGACCTGCAATGAACCCCATGATGATGCAAATGGGGCGTCAACCCCAGCAGCAGCAGCCGTGGATTACCTTCAGCGAACTCAAACGGGATTTCACGGTTGAGAGCGTCCCGATGGAGACCGACACCATCCCGGATAAGATCCAGGTGTTGATGGTCGTTCACCCCAAAGATATTTCGGAGAAGGCTCAATACGCCATCGACCAATTTATCCTGCGTGGGGGCAAGCTGATCGCTTTCCTCGACACCCAGTGCATTACCGACAATCGCAATCCCAACCCGATGGGGATGAATCTTGGCGGTGGATCTTCCCTGCCAAAACTTTTGGAAAAATGGGGGATTGGTCTCGACACCTCCAAGGTGGTTGCCGACCGAACCTTCAGCCGCGAACTCCAAGGACGTGACGGCCGCCCTCAACCCGTGCCGGCCTTCTTGTTCCTCAACGCCGACGGCGTGAATCGTGACGATGCCGTCACCGGCCAGAGCGACAACTTGTGGCTGCCCTTCGCCGGTGGATTCACCGGCAAGCCCGCCGAGGGTCTGAAGGCGGACGTGCTGCTCAAATCCTCCAAAGATTCCCAACTGGTGGATGGCATGACTTCGCAGTTCAACGGCGCCAAGATCCTCGACGACTTCGCTCCGTCCCAGACCAACTACCCGCTGGCCCTCCGCCTGTCGGGCAAATTCAAGACGGCCTTCCCCGATGGCAAACCGGGCGCCACCAACGCCAGCAGCCTCAAGGAGGCCAAGTCCGACACCGTCGTCTACCTCTTCGGAGACGTGGACTTCCTCAACGATGCCTACTCCGTCGAGGTAAACCCGATGTTGGGAATGGCCATGCCGCGCAACGGCAATTTGGCACTGGTGCAGAACCTCGTAGAACAGGCCTCCGGCGACGTCAATTTGGTCGGAGCCCGCGGCCGAGCCTCGGTGAGCCGTCCGTTCACCGTCGTTCAACGGATGGAAGGCGAGGCACGCGCCCGCTATCAGGGCAAAATCGAAGGTCTCAACAAAAAGGTTGAACAACTTCAGAGCAAGCTGAACGACGTTCAGATCAAGCAAGAGGGCAACACCTCCAAAATCATCCTCACCAAGGATCAGCAGGACGCCATTTCCAACTTCAAGAAGCAGCAAATCGAGGCACGGAAAGACCTCCGCAAGGAGCGCCGCAACCTCGATGTGGACGTCAAGAATCTCGAAAACCAGGTCAAATGGCTGAATATCGCTGCGATGCCGCTGCTGGTTTCCGCCGCAGGAATTGCCCTGGCCATCGCCCGCAAAAACCGCACGAACGCCAAATGAACACCAAACAACTGGCCATCCTCGTCGCCGTCGGTCTCGCCCTGGGCGGGGCGGGCCTCTATGTCCGCAATCAGCAATCCGCCGGATACCAACAATCCTCGTCGCAACTCGGGGGAGCCGTGCTGCCTGGGTTCGACGCCTCCGCCCTCTCGGGTCTGCGCATCACCCAGGGCACTAACCAATTAAATATTCTCAAGTCCGGCGACGACTGGACTGTGAAAGAACGCGGCGGTTACCCGGCCAACTTCGGTTCCATCCAAGAATTCGTCCGGAAGCTCGTAGACCTCAAGGCCACTCAACCGGTGCAAATCGGGCCTTCCCGATTGCCGATACTGGAACTCATCGCTCCGGACAAAGGTCCGGGAGTGCTCGTAGAACTGCTGGGAGCCGACGGCAAGACCACTCGGTCGTTGCTTCTGGGCAAGAAGCACACCAAGGGCGGCGGCCAAGAAGACCCCGGTATGGGAGGCATGGGCGGAGCCTGGCCCATTGGCCGGTACGTCATGGTCGACAACAAGATCGAGACCGTGGCTTTGGTGAATGAACCCTTGGCCAACGCCGAACCCAAGCCCGATCAGTGGCTTGAAAAGGAATGGTTCAAGGTGGAACAACCTGTCTCCGTCACTATCACTCATCCTGAGGCCACCAACAGCTTCAGCCTGACCCGCACCAATGAGTTCTCCGAATGGACCCTGGTCGGTGCGAAGCCTGAGGACAAGGTAGACACGGCCAAGACTGGGATCTTCAGTTCGCTGCTCAGTTCTCCCAGCTTCGATGACGTGATCGTCGACGCCCAACCGGCGGCCCTCGGGCTCGATCACCCAGTCCAGGCGAAGATCCGCACCTCCAGCGGTTGGACTTACACCGTTAAGATCGGCAAGGCACAGGAAGGCGATCGCTACCCAGTGCAATTCACCACCGAAGTCCAGTTGCTCACTCAACGGAATCCCGCGAAGGACGAGAAGAAAGAGGAGACCGAGAAGTTCAACAAGGACTTCGCTGAAAACCTCAAAAAACAGCAAACCAAACTCGCAGGCGAGCAGGCTCGAGGCCGGTGGACTTATCTCGTCAGCAAGTGGACCATCGACTCGATTCTCAAGAAACGCTCGGAGCTCATGGTGGACCCCAAGAAGGACGCGGCTCCCGACAATGCGGAGGGTCTGTCTGCCCCGGTGGGCTTCCCCAATTTGGGACAGTGATTCGATAAATCGGCTGATGGAATCGCGGCCGAGACGAACGACTCTATAGCGCCAACAAAACCCCAACCGTTTATTTAATCGGTTGGGGTTTTGTGTCTAAAAACCAAACGTCCGAATTCCAATCCAGCGCCGGGTTTCGGTGCTAGAAATGGACCAACTCCCGGGGTCAATGACCGCGTCGAAACTCCCGAGGTCAATCACCCTGTCGAGCCAAACCCTGTCGAGCCAACTGCGTGGCCCGCGCCGCCGACAAGATGCCGATCTCCTCGGCGGCCACCCGGCGATGATCGTAGCGTTGAACAAATTCCCGACCGGACACCCCCTGCCGGCGAGCCTCCTCCGGATGATCGAGCCAGTACAGGACCCGGGCCGCAGTCGCCGTAATGTCTTTTTGCGGCACAAGATCCAACTGGCCGGGAAACACGCTGCGGAACACGGGCACTTCCATCGCCACCACCGGCAGACCCGCCGCCAAGAATTCGTTGACCGACAATCCCCAACCTTCCTCGCGAGACAGGCTCAGACCCACTCGAGCCCGGGATACTAATGCGACCTTCTCGGACTCGGAAACCGGACCCGAACAGTGCACGCCCGCCGCCAATCCTGCCGCCTCGAATCGGGCCATCAATTCGGCACGGTGCGGGCCCTCGCCGATCACCAGCAGTCGCGCACCGGGCCGACGTTCCCGAACCGCCTGCCAAAGTAGTACGGCATCAAAAACCCCTTTGTGCTCGTGAACCCGCCCCAACAGCACCGAGTCAACGTCTTTAGGCAAATCCACTGAGAGCGGAATTCGTTCCACATCGATGCCGTAACCCGTGGCGAAGGTCTTGCTGGGGCTCAAGCCCAGTTGGGATTCGAGGGCGTTGAAATCTTGGGCGATCAATGCGGTGCCGCACAAAATCGCATCGGCCTCACGGTTCAACCAACGCGCCGTCGTCCTCTCCGAGAGGAAGTGCATGCGATCGAAAAGCCCCGCGGGCTGGCGCTGGTTAGAGAGGACATGGTGGATTTTCACCGTCAAGGCCGCCCGGCACCGGCGCGCCAGAGTTCGGGCCGGCCCCACCTCATAAATGAACTGGGCGCAGGCGAGAAGGACGTCGTAC
>SXXZ01000036.1 GCA_005789375.1 Verrucomicrobiales bacterium
GGGACAGGCTCTTTTTTCTGAAAGAACCTGGCCTGAGCCAGCGAATCATGAGGTAGACGCTTCATGAGAACACGACGCCTCAAGGCCCATCCCGATGCCTCCAGCGGTTTCTACCACTGCATGTCCCGCGTGGTGGATCGACAATTCATCTTCGGCGACATCGAAAAGGAGCACTTCGCCGCTCTGATGCGCCAGTACGCCCGCTTCTGCGGCATTCAAATCCTCACCTTCTGCCTCATGGGCAACCACTTCCACCTCCTCATCGAAGTCCCAAAACGCCCAGAATCCCCTCCCAACGACGCAGAATTGCTCCAACGCATCAGCGCCATTTACCCACCAGCACTCGTCGAACAACTCCGCAGGCAACTCACAGACACCTCCCTGCTCTCCACTCAAAAAGACGCTCTGCGCCAACGCTTCTGGCAACGCATGGGCGATCTCAGCCAGTACCTCAAAGAACTCAAACAACGCTTCAGTCAATGGCACAACCTCCGCCAAGGCCGGCGCGGCACTCTCTGGGAGGAACGCTTCAAAAGCGTCCTGATCGGTGCCGAGGGCTCAGCCCTTTCCACCATCGCCGCCTACATCGACCTCAACCCCGTCCGTGCCGGATTGGTTGCCGATCCGGCCCGTTACCGTTGGAGCGGTTATGGCCAAGCCATGGCCGGACGCCCCGAGGCTTTGAGAGGCTATCAGGCGCTGGCGGCCGTTCGAGACAGCTTGAGTCTCAATCCCGCACAAGCCCTCAAACACTACCGTGCCGGACTCTTTGATTACGCCGAACGGCGGGGCGTTTTCTCATCGACTCCCCCCTCTAACGGCACCACGACCAAGCCCGAAATCTCGGCTCACCGCCCGCAGAAACCACTCAAGAATCCTGGGCTGGTCAGCCAATTGCTCCATCGCATCAGCTATTTTTCCAACGGTGCCGTCATCGGCTCCCGCAGCTTCGTCGAATCCATCGCTCTCCAGCACCAGCATTGGCTCCAACGAAAACGCCAGGCCTCCCCTCACCCTGTGTCCAACCTGGAAACCTCCTCCCTCTTCAGTCTCCGCCCAGCGCGGGTTCTGGCTGCACGGGGCTAAAGACAGTATCGTTCGATTCAATCACCCGCTTTTCACCTTCATCTGAATTGGCGAAAAAGGTGTCCCGGAAGGCAGGCCATGATCTCGAAACCTGACCGTGCTGTCGGGAGCTCATGACCCTTGTACAAAAACAAGAATTCATTAACTGGAGTTAACCTATCCTCCTCCAAGAGGTTTACTTCCGGACCATCGGTCTTGAATCTACAACCCAAAAACCCACCGTAAATCTCGGAGCCTGTCCCTCTATCACTCCGATCACTCTGTAAGCCTGTCCCTGTTACGTACTCTGTAAGCCTGTCCCTGTTACGTACTGTTACGTACTGTTACTTATGCGTGGTTCCTCCGGGGGGGGGATTTACTGTCATTGACAGGTAGGGGCGTTTTTTCGCATCCGGCAGGCATCCGAGCAAAATTTGACTTCGCTCCAGACCTTTTCCCACTTCTTGCGCCAAACAAAAGGTCGACCGCAAACGACACATGGCTTGGAGGGCAGGTCGGCTTTCTTCCGCATCTTGGGCATCCCAACACTTCGACTGCAATGGGCGTAAAGTCCACCAGCTAAGGTTGACGCTCGCCCACCGCGTTAGCCCTTCAAAGGCCTCAGTGACGTCTTGGAATCTTTAGGGATTTCAATCCGCTAGCCCCTTGGCTGATTATTGACCTCGAGGGCAGCGGCCCAGCGTTGGCTCATGCAAACCGATGCCAATCATGATTTATGAGGTCAACCAATAACCGATCTCAGCGCGGTCGGATGACCAATTCTTCAATCACCGCGCGGGATGGCAACTGCACGGCCAGCATGACACAGGCGGCAATGTCTTCAGGTTGCATCATGCGGGCACGAGCAGCCGCATCGGGAACAATGGGACGACGATTCAAAAGTGGGGTATTGATGTCGCCGGGAAAAATTCCTATGGCCCGAACACCACGCGTGCGTTCTTCGGCGTTGATAGCTTGGGTAAGACCCGCCAAGCCAAACTTCGACATCACATAGGCCGGCCCCGCCTTGGGGGAAGCCTGTTTTCCGGCATCGGAGATGATGTTGACGATCGTTCCCGAGCCCCGGTTGCGCATGCCCGGCAGGAAAGCCTGCACGCAATAATAAGCTCCATTCAGGTTGGTATCCATCATGAGCCGATAGTCGGCATCCGAAAGGACTTCCAGCGCGCGCTCCGGGGCGTTGGTGCCAGCCGCGTTGACAAGAACCTCCACCGATCCCAACTCGCTCTCAATGCGACGACTGACCTCGCGAACAGACTCCTGCTGGGCAATGTCACATTCGATCGCTGTAACGCGCCCCCCCAAAGATCCGGCCAGGGAACAAGTCTCTTGGAGTGCGGAAAGCCTTCGACCCAGAGCCGCAACCGACCAACCTGCCGACACCAAGGCCAGAACCGTCGCCTGTCCTACGCCCGAGCCGCCACCCGTCACCACAGCCAATTGATTCATGGAGCGAGACTTTAATGACGGGTTCCAAAAATGGGAACTGTGGGAATCAGGTCCTTTGGGTGTGGGCCAAAGACCGAGCCCGATATCGGGTCTCAAGATCCTGCAGCGCCTGTCGAACCTGCTCGATCTCCATCGAGTGAACCTCCAGTCCACGCCCGATGTCACTCAACAAGGTGATGGTGAGTTCTCCGCCGAGGTGTTCGCGGAATTCCTCCAGCCCCTCCAACACCCCCAACCCGCCCGAAGCGGATACGGACTTGAGTTCGGGATCAAACAAAGTAAACCCCAACCGTTCTAAGAGGCTCAGGATGCGTTCGGCTGCCGGACGAGCGAGCAGGCCTTGTCGGACCGAATACAGAACATCCAGAGCAATGCCGATGGCCACCGCTTCGCCATGCCTGAGACGATAACCACTCATTTGCTCGAGCTTGTGGGCGGCCCAATGTCCAAAATCGAGAGGCCGCGCACTGCCCATCTCGAAGGGATCACCGCCATTGGCGATGTGATTGAGATGCAACTCCGCACTGCGTCGGATGAGGTGCTTCATCGGCTCCGACTCGAAGGCAGCCAAAGCCGAAGCATCCCGCTCGAGTCGGTCAAAGAACTCAGCATCTCGAATGCAGGCCACCTTGACCGCTTCGATGTAGCCCGCACGTTTATCGCGATCGGAAAGGCTGGCCAACAAATCGAAGTCGTTGATGACCGCGAAGGGCGGCGCAAAAGTCCCAATGAAGTTCTTCTTTCCGAAGGCGTTGACGCCGTTCTTCACCCCAACGCCAGAATCATCTTGGGCCAGCGTGGTCGTCGGAATACGAATGAGGCGAACCCCTCGGTGGGCCGTCGCTGCCGCCAGCCCCACCATATCCAGCAAGGCCCCACCGCCCACCACCACGACGTAATTGTGCCGGTCGATGTGGTGCCGGTGAATGAGTTCGAGAATCTCCACCACCCGGGACCAATCGTTCTTCACGACTTCCCCTCCAGTGATCCGAACCGGCGGACCAACGAGTTGCAACCGCTGTGAATGGGCTCCGAAATAGGCTTCGATTTCCGGGGCCAATTCTGGACGGGCGGACGCCAAAGATTCTTCCAGTACCAGCAACACCTTCACCCGGGCCGCGGCGGACTGGGAGTGAGCGTCCACCAGCACCGACGCCAGCACGGGATTGTCCCGGGCAAAAACGCGGTCTGTGAAATGGAGCTGATGCCGGTAATTAACCGAGATGACACGTTCAACAACGGACATTGGGTGCGCAGAGCGTGCGGTTCCGACGTCGCAGCGCGAGAATTATTTACATTCAGTGACACCAACTGAGTGGGGTCCACTGGGTCAGATCGGCTGGGTTGCCCATTGCCTTCACCGTCATCTGAGCCTACATCGGCGCATGCGCTTCACCCGTTGTTGTCAGGCTTGGTGGATGAGTGTTGGGCTCCTGTGCGCTCAACTCTGGGCTGCGGCCCCGACCCAACCTATCCCGTTATGGCCTGGGTCAGCACCGGGTGACGGCGCCCCAAAGGAAACCGAACGCGACCTCACCAAGCCGGGCGAAGGTCTGGTGGCAGGACGCAGAGTCATCCGCTTGGGGAACGTCTGGAGCCCCACCCTGACCATTTATAAACCTTCCCCCAATCTGGATACCGAAGCCTCAGTGCTGGTTTGTCCGGGAGGTGGCTACCACATCCTCGCGCTGGATCTGGAGGGCACCGAAGTGTGTCAGTGGCTCAATTCCATGGGTGTGACCGGGGTCCTGCTCAAATACCGGGTACCTCGTCGCGAAGGGCGCGAAAAACACGAAGCCGCCCTTCAAGATGCCCAGCGCGCCTTGGGCCTGATGCGACAAAACGCCGACAGTTGGGGCTTGGATCCCCAGCGAATGGGAGTTTTAGGGTTCTCAGCCGGCGGACACCTCGCGGCCGCCTTGAGCAACAACCATGGCACTCGCAGCTATCCCCCGGTGGATGCCGCCGACCAGAAATCATGTCGTCCGGACTTCGCAATTCTCGTTTATCCGGCGTACCTGACCCAACCCGAGAAGGCCGACGCCGTGGCTCCCGAATTGCCCATTTCCACCAACACACCGCCAACCTGGACCGTCATCACCCAGGATGACCCCGTGCGGGTGGAAAACGCCCTCGGTTACGTTTCGGCCCTTCAACGCAACCAGGTGCCGGTAGAATTCCACCTCTTCCCCAAGGGCGGACA
>SXXZ01000265.1 GCA_005789375.1 Verrucomicrobiales bacterium
ACACTGACCAGCATAATGTTCATGATGCCGATGCCTCCGACGACCAATGAGATGCCTGCAAAAAAACCGATTAATACGGTCATGATCCGGTTGTTCGCGTTGAAGAAGTCGCTCGTCTCCTGCTGGTTGCGAACCATGAAGTCATCATCCTTTCCGTCGCTAATCTTATGCTGACGGCGCAGCAATTCCTTGAGTTGCTCCTGCACTAAAGGAATCGCGTCGGGCGACTCTGCCTGCACGAAGATAAACCGGAACTTAGTATCCCCCGACAACCGTTTCATCACACTGGTGTAAGGCACGAGCAGGACATCGTCCTGATCTTGGCCGAAGCTTCCGGAACCCGTGGCCTCCAACCACCCCACGATGGGGAAGGGCGCGTTCTTGATGCGCACCGATTGACCCACCGGATCGATGCCCTCGCCAAAAAGCGTCTTCGCCGTGGTGGCCCCGATCAGGCAAATCTTGGATGCGTTGCGTACATCGGCGGCCGTGAAGTTCTCCCCGCTTTTCAGGGCCCAAGAACGGGTGTCGATGTATTCGTCGGAGACCCCGGATACTCGCACAGAACTGTTCTGATTGCCCGCGGCCACCTGTGCGGTGGTCCCTGCCTCAGGACTCATGGCCGTCACCTGAGAGATTTCCTGGCGGATCGCGTCAAAATCTTCGATCGACAAGTTGGGCGCCATGCCGAAACCACCTCGGACGCCACCTCGGGTCATGTTGCCCGACATCACGGTGATGAGGTTCTGCCCCAGTCCGGCGATGCGCTTATCTACCTCCGCCTTGGCTCCGGTACCCATGCTGACACCGACGATAACGGCGGCGATTCCCACGATGATGCCTAGCATGGTGAGGAAGGACCGGAGCACGTTGCGCCGGATGGCCATCAGAGCGATGCGAAGGGTGGCAAACATGGGTCAGGGGTTGAGTTGGACGGCCTTTTGCTCGGCCTCCAGTTTCTGGAGTTCTTCGAGGGCGTTGAGGCGAGCGGTCACCGGCGCATCGCTGCGCACCAGACCATCGCGCATGACCACGATGCGTTTGCAATAATGGGCAATGTCTAGTTCGTGGGTCACCATGACCACCGTCATGCCCTCGTCGTTGAGCTTCTGGAAGATGCCCATGATCTCGATGCCGGTGCGCGAATCCAGATTGCCCGTGGGCTCATCGGCCAAGAGGAGAGTCGGCCGATTGACCAGCGCCCGCGCGATGGCTACTCGCTGCTGCTGTCCCCCAGACAAGCGGCTGGGAGTGTGGTCCATGCGCTGGCCAAGCCCCACCAATTCTAGCGCTTCTGCGGCCCGCCGGTTCTGCTCGGAGACGGTGATCCGGGGCCGAGCATACAGCATGGGCAGTTGCACATTCTCCAGCGCTGTCGTCCGGGCCAGGAGATTAAAGCCCTGGAACACGAACCCCAGCTTACGATTGCGCAGGTCGGCCAATTCGTTGCGAGACAGAGAACCGATGTCGACACCGTCGATCAGGCACTTTCCCTGAGTCGGCCGGTCGAGGCAGCCGACGGTGTTCATCAGGGTGCTCTTGCCGGAACCCGAGGAACCCATAATGGCGACAAACTCGCCGGGTTCGGCAATGAGGTTGACCCCACGCACCGCGCGCACCTCGATCTCGCCGGTGCGGTAGGTCTTGTGAAAATCCTCGAGCTGGATGACCGCGGGCATGGATTCGAAGGGTTGGATGAAAAAAGCAGAGATCAGCGGCGCGGAGCCCCACCAAAGGGTCCACCGAAGGGATTGCCTGCCGGCGCTGCGGCTGAGGACATCGAAGACTTGAGCGCAGTCACGACCACCTGCCCGGGTTCGAGTCCCTCTAGGATCTCAGCATTTGCAGCATCGGTCATGCCCACCTTAACGGTGATGGCTTGGAGGACCGGAGGAGCATCCGGAGTCGCCGGATCGGCCGGCTTGACGACATACACGGTCTTCAATGTGGGTCCATCGACGGGCCGCGGACGCGGGGAGCCTCCGCCCATTCCACCGCCGCCACCGCCAGGGCCGCCACCGGGGCCTCCGCCCATACCACCGCCACCGCCAGAGGCCATCATGGCCCGCATGCGATCCCGAACGGCCTGATAAGCCACTTTCTGGTCTGCCGTGAGAGACTCTTCATATTTTTTACGTTCGTCGTCCGTGGGGCGACGTCCTTCAGCCGACCAAGGAGGCGTCGGTAGACCCTCCATACCCGAAGGGCGGGAAGACCGCACGATGTCGTTGGTGGAGACCGTGTTGATGGCCGGCAGCACGGTGATTCCTGCAGGCGGGGAGAACCGGGTGGCTGAGGCCGGAATGCGAACCACATTCGTTTTCTCCAAGGTGATCAGGGTGGCCGTGGCCGTCATGCCCGGCCGCAACCGCAGGTCCTTGTTATTGACCGCCACCACCGTGGTGTAAGTCACCACGTTCTGGTTGGTGGTCGGCGCGAAACGCACCTGACGGACTCGACCCTCAAACTTGCGATTCGGAAACGCGTCCACGGTGAACTCCACTCGCTGCTGTTCCAGCACATTACCGATGTCTGCTTCGGAAACTGCCAACTCGATTTGCATCTGGGACAAATCCTGAGCAATCAGAAACAAGGTGGGGGTACTGAAGCTCGCGGCCACGGTCTGACCGGCATCGACATTCCGGGTCACCACCACACCACTGATCGGGGCAAAGATGGTTGTCCGATCCAGATCCACCTGAGCGCTCTCGACGGCGGCCTCGCGTGTCTTGACCCCAGCCTGGGCCTGCAGCAATGACACATCAGCCTGCTGGCTTTCAGTCTCCGATATCAGTTTCGCGGTGAAGAGTTCTTTGGCGCGCTTAGAGTTAAATTCAGCCATGGCTAAGCCTGCAGTGGCATTAGCCAGATCGGCTTTGACACGGGCCAAACTCCGCTCGTAGGTGGCGGGATCGATGCGTGCCAGAACGTCGCCCTCCTTCACGACAGAGTTAAAATCGACCTTCATCTCAGTGATGGTGCCCGAAATCTGGGAACCCACTTGGACTTGTCGGATCGGAGCGATGCCCCCATTGGCGCTGACACTTTGAACCATGTTGGTCCGTACCGACGCCTCAGTCTTAAACTCGACGGGCGCAGGCTTTTTGAAGCGATCGCAGCCGGTCACCAGCACGGTCACCAGCAACAGGACCGCCGGTAGGAGCATCGCCGGCAATGAATTGCATGATTTAAGACCGGACAAACCGAGACCGGACAAACCGGAGCGGGGCCAATGGGCGAAAAGGCGCGAAAACGGATTCATGGGCAAGCAGGAGCGGGCAAACAGACGAAATTCTATTGTGGCTCGTTGACGGCAAAGACTCTCACAGCCTGCCACCGGTTACGCAAATCTCCAGACAAACACCGGAGGCCAGAGTGAAACTCTGAACTCTCCGGTGTTGGAATCAAACAAACGATCGAAACGATCCGCTCAGAGCGACTTAACGCTCAAATTGCGAAACGCCACAGGGTCGTTGTGACCTGCGAAGCCAAAGTGTCCCCGAGTGCGGGTCTTGCCTGGGTGCGGACTGTTGGCCATGTAATTGGTGATCGTGGAGAGATCGGCATCAAGGATAATGAACCCATTGAGTTCGGTCCGGATGCGACTGCCCTGCACGTAAGTCTCCTGAAAGTTCCACTCACCATTGGGGCGCTGGTATCCTTGATGAGCGGCGGCCATGCCGTAGGCGCCACCGTATGCCTGACGCGGATCGAGCTTGGAACCGGTCTTGGCTTCGTAGTCTTCGGCCAGAACCTGCAACTCAGTCATGGCCACATAGGCGGCATCACCCGAACCCGGGTAGCGAATGGCGAAACCATTATTGCCAGCGCTGGGCACTTGAACCTCGGCACGAAAGGCAAAATCAGCGTATTCGGCCTGAGTGAAGAGGCAACCCCCCTTGCCCTTCTTGCAGCGAATGGACCCGTCTACCACCTCGTAGTCCGCGACCGCACCATTCCAACCGGTGAGGTCTTTGCCGTTCCAAATCGGCTGGAAACCTTCCTGACCGTGGCTGGCGAGGATCTTGTTGGCCTCGGTGCTGCCGATCTCGCGAATGAACACGTTCTTCCAGCGGATCTCACCGCCGTGGGTCTGCAACTGGATGGGGCCATGGGCCGGGATGGGCTTCTTGCGATCGTAGTAATTTTCCATCACCGCATGCTGGACGACCGGTTTGTCATTGAGCCAGATGCTCACCCGCGAGCCGACCATGACGATGCGGAAGGAATTCCACTGACCGAACGGCTTGTCAGCCAGCACCAACGGATCCTTACCGGGAGCGCCCGGCGAGTTATTCCAAAGACCGCCCGACCCCTTGTTTGCCCCAATGCTGAACTTGGCTTTTTCGGTGTAATCCCAAATTTGCACCTGAGGAACGCCGCGCAGGTAAATCCCCGAATCGGCCAACGGAACCGTTTTGTACTCCAAAAGCAGTTCGAAATCGCCGTAATCCTTCTCAGTCGTGGCATAGGCGCCATTGCCACCATTCACCAATTCCCCATTCTCAACATGCCAGTTGGGCTTACCCGTCTTGGCATCGATCTCCGTCAGCGTCTTGGTCCACTTGGCGATCTGGGCCGCACGGTCTGCCTCGGGCATGGCCAGCAACTTGCGGTGGTCGAAAGTGTCACCGCCGCGGAAACCGGTCAGGTCATGCCCATTGAAGAGCTGCGAAAAACCCTTCGGCGGCTGGTTCAGAGCATGGAGGCTGGAACAGCCCCAAAGGCCGACCATGGCTGCGGCGGTGGTTGCGGTGGCAACGAATTGGCGACGGTTGAACGGTAGGTTCATGAGGAATTTCCGTTCGTCTTAATCCTGTTCGGCGCTGGGGTCAACCGTGGTACGTCTTCAGAGGCAAGATTGATTTCAGAAGAGCCTCGCAGTTTAATGGGTGTTCTTAACCGGATGTCACGCCACGGAACCAAGATCGGCCCCTACACGCTCCACGAGGAGATCAACGCAGGTGGAATGTCCGAGATCTGGCTGGGCACCGACACCGCCGGCAAGGCAGTAGCCCTCCGGCTAATGCTCAACAACACAACCTTCGCCTTCACGGAGCGTAAACGCTTCCTGACCGGTTGTGAGACCCTGCAGGCCTGCCAAGACGACAAGCACATCATCGGCTACATCGAACACGGCAAGATCGATGGCGAGTTGGTTCTGGTGCTCGAATACGTCGAAGGCGAGAACCTCAAGCTGCGCATGGCCACCGGCGATCCGGTCCTAGCCGAGAACATCGCCCAAGTGCTCATCGACATGGCCGAGGCCCTCGAGGTGGTCCATGACCGCGGCTACATGCACCTCGATGTGAAGCCGGAGAACGTGCTACTGACCCGCAACGGCCGGCTTAAGCTCATCGACTTCGATCTAGCCCAACTCATTCCGGACCCGCCCCGCAAACTCGACAAAAACCCGGGCACCCCGCACTACATGTCCCCGGAGCAATTGGCCCGCGAACCGGTTGATCACCGGGCCGACATCTGGGCCTACGGGGTCAGCGCCTACGAATTATTGACCCACCGGAAACCCTTCCCCGGAGACTCGGCCGACGGTGTCTTTCACGCCCAGCGGAACCGTTCGGACTTCATCCCCCCTCGCAAACTCAATCCCGACATCCCGCTCGCGCTGGAAAAAATCGTCCTCCGGTGCCTCGAGCAAGATCCCGCGATGCGTTACCCCTCGATGTCTGTGCTCACCCACGAACTGCGTAAGGCGCTCTACGTCTGAGTCAGAACGCTTTCTGTTAGATCAGTCGGGCTGGCGTGCGTCCTCTTCCGCGAGAACGTCGTTGTTCGAACATTATCGGCCTCGCTCTCTGGCCCGCGCCTCGCTCTCGCTTCGTATTGCGAAAGAATCCGCCATGCCGTCCGTTTCCTAGCAATTAAATCATTCCGGCTGGGTGGAGTCCCCGTTTTGCTCCGACGGACTAACACCCACACCCCTTTTCCCAGTAACGCCTCTAGGGCGCTCCCAAACCGAAACCGCCTCGAGCGCCGCACAGAGCCCCAAGGCCGTCTGAGCCCCATCCCCGCACCGAAACACCTAAACTCTTTAGCGCACCGACTTCGCGGCCGCGATGAGTTCCCAGAACTTTGGATTTCCCTCCAACTGCTCATCCTCACCGGTCGGCAGGCTGGATCGGTAGAGGAAATCCTTCAGCGTGTTGCGACTTAGAATCCGGTGCACCACCACCCCGAGCGGATGCCGCTCGAAATAGACCCGGTAATCGCCCAAGCGATATCGCGTCAACGTCCGCCCTTGCCGGGACAGGCTCCCGAAGGCTCCTTCCTCCCGCATCAATTCCGAAGGAAGGCCCCGGAACTGCCCGAGCACCAGCAACTGCAGATCCTTGGGGAGCTTGGACAACTCAGCGGCGCTGGTCGGATTGAAGATGATTTGGAACGGCTGCATCTCTCCCAAACCTTCCACCGACCGCCCCCCCAATGTCGAGCATCCTCACTTCCGAAGCCTGTCCCCTAAAGACACCCTAAAGACACTCTTCCGAAGAATCTCTGCAAACGCAGGTCCGCCCCTACCAAACTACTGCTGCCACCTCCCCGGTAGGGCTCGAGTCTCTCGGGCCATCCCCTCCTCCTCCTCCACAGCCTTATTCCCATCCGCCCGAAAATGACCCAGCAGCAGCGGGACGGACCGAAGAGAGCT
>SXXZ01000037.1 GCA_005789375.1 Verrucomicrobiales bacterium
GACCGACAACTTGTTTTCGCGGCACCTCCGACCACTCTTCCTCGACTGAACAATTTCCCACCGTTTTTCTAAAGATCACCCGAGCCTCTTTTCCAAAATGAAACCCTCCCTGGCTTTGCTCGCCGCGGCCGTGCTGGCCGCCGCAAACCTCCATGGTGCCGACGTCGACAAGCGTGCCCACGCGCCCACCGCTTTGCCGGTCACCGCGACCTCAGCCCGTTCGCAGGCGCTAGCCAAACCGGCGGCCGGCGAGCGCATCGTCTTCATCGGCAACGGACTGGCTGAGCGCGACGTGTACTTCAGCCGCCTGGAGACCGAACTGCACCTGCGCTATCCCGAACTTAACCTCATCGTACGCAACATGGGCCGGCCCGGTGACACCGCGGGATTCCGCCCGCACCCAGGCCGCGTTTCGCAATGGGCCTTTCCCGGCGCGGAGAAATTCCATCCCGACCTAAATTCGCATTTCGGCCGTGGATTCTATCCCACACCCGACCAATGGCTCACGCATTTGCAGGCCGACACGGTCATCGGCTTCTTCGGGTACAACGAGTCGTTCGACGGCCCGGAAAAGGTCGGTAACTTCGAGGCCGAACTCGACGCCTGGGTCACCCACACGCTCTCCAAAGCCTACACTGGCGCGGCCGCGCCTCGATTGGTGCTCGTGTCGCCCATCGCCTTCGAAAACCTGTCGGCCAAACGCGATCTGCCGGACGGCAAGCAGGAGAACGCCAACCTGGCCCTGTATTCCAAGGCCATGGCCTCGGTGGCCCAGCGGCGCGGACTCACCTTCGTGGACCTCTTCTCGGCCACACAGGCCCGCCTGAAAAAGAAGTCCTTGGCCCCGCTCACCATCAATGGGTTCGCGCCCACCGAGTCGGGTTATCAAGAACTGGCCGTGCTGCTCGCCGACGCCACCTTTGGCCGTCAGCCCAAGGCCTCGAAGGCCGACCCCGAACTCGTCCATAAGGCGGTGCTCGACAAGGACTTCTTCTGGAACAACGACTACAATCTGGTCAACGGCGTGCACACGCACGGCCAGCGCTACGATCCCTTCGGCCCGCAGAATTATCCGGCGGAAATCCTCAAGACCCGCGAGATGATGACCCTGCGCGACCAGGTCGTTCATGCGATCGCCGCCGGCCAGCGCAAGGATCTGGCCGTGGACGACTCCAAGACCCGCTCCCTGCCCGAGGTGCCCACCAACTTCAAGCGACCGGTGGACTACCTCGATGGCGAGAAGGCTATCGAGAAGATGACCGTAATGCCCGGCTACAAGGTCGAGCTCTTCGCCTCCGAGAAGGAGTTCCCTGATCTCAAGAACCCGGTGCAAATGTCCTTCGACAACCAAGGCCGCCTCTGGGTCGCGGTGATGCCCAGCTACCCGCATTACCGACCGGGTGATGCCCGGCCTGATGACAAGCTCATCATCCTCGAAGACACCAATCACGACGGAAAGGCCGACAAGCAGACGATCTTCGCTCGAAACCTTCACCTGCCCATTGGCTTCGAGCTGGCCCCCGAGGGAGTTTATCTTTCGCAGGAGCCCAACCTCTGCCTGCTGGTCGACTCCAATCACGACGACAAGTCGGACCGGCTGGAGATCCTCATGCACGGCTTCGACACGCATGACACCCACCACGCGATTTCGGCCTACAGCGCCGACGCCTCAGGCGCGTTCTACCTGCTCGAAGGCCGCTTCCTGCACAGCCAGGTCGAGACGCCCTACGGTCCGCAGCGCGTGAACGACGGTGGGGCCTGGCGCTTCGATCCGAAGAATTTCCGCCTGGAGCGCACCATCCAGAGCGACGTGAACAACCCCTGGGGTATCGCCTTCGACGACTGGGAGCAGTGCGTGCTGTCCGATGCCTCCAGCGGCGAGAATTACTGGGCTCTGCCCATCTCGGCCAAAATGCCTTACGGCGTGGAAATCCAACGCGCGGGCGAGTATGTGCCCAAGCGGTCTCGGCCGACCTCGGGCTCGGAGTTCGTCTCCTCGCGGCATTTCCCTGAAGATCGCCAAGGTCAGTTCATGACCTGCAACAGCATTGGGTTCTTGGGTCTGAACTTCAGCGCGGTGCGCGAAGACGGATCCGGGTTCACCGGCTCCCTGGCCGGCGACCTCATCAGCTCCAGCGATCCGAACTTCCGCCCGGTGGACCTCGAGTTTGCCCCGGATGGCTCGCTGTATTTCCTCGACTGGCACAACGCCCTCATTGGGCACATGCAGCACAACGCCCGCGATCCGAAGCGCGACCACGACCATGGTCGCATTTACCGGGTGACCTACCCGTCGCGCCCGCTGGTGACGCCGTCGAAAGTGGCCGGTGCCCGCCTGCCGGAGCTGCTCGAGAACTTGAAGTCGCCCGAGTACCGCACCCGCTACCGGACGCGTCGTGAGTTGCGCGGTCGTCCGGCCTCGCAAGTCATCCCGGCCGTGAAGGCTTGGGCCACGAAGCTCGACCGCAAGGATCCCCTCTACGACCGCCACTTGTGCGAAGCCCTGTGGGCCACCTGGGCCCAGAACAAGCCCGACGCCAGCCTGCTGCGCGCCGCCCTCAATGCCCGTTCTCATCAGGCCCGGGCGGCCGCGGCCCACGTGCTGCGCTACACGGCCCACCAAATCCCCGGGGCGCAGGACTTGTTCCGCCAGGCTGTGAACGATACGCACGGCCGCGTCCGGCTCGAAGCCATCGTAGGCGCCTCGTGGCTGCCCGGTGATCAAGGAGCCCGCATCGTGCTGGAAGGCCTGCGCCAACCGCTCGACAAGTGGATGAGCCCGGTGACCCGGCAAATCCTCGAGAACACCTTCAAGCAATCGGTGGCCACGCTGGCTAAGGCCGAACCCAACGCCTTCGCCGACAATCCCAATGCCAAGGCCTACTTGGCTGGAAACTTCAAAATCGGTGCGGCCCCGCCCTCGGCCGATCAACTGGTCTATGGACCGACCCGCACGCTGAACGCCGTTGAGAAGAAACAGTATGCCCTCGGCAAGGAGGTCTTCCACCGCGACGCCCACTGCGCCACCTGCCATCAATCCAATGGAGCAGGCGTGGCCGGCATTTACCCGCCGCTGAACGTGGCGAACAATCCCTGGCTGGCCGAAGACGAGCGCCTCATCAAGGTGGTGCTCAAGGGTCTTTGGGGTCCGCTGGAGCTGGGTGGCCAGCGCTTCGGCCCGAAGAACGGCGTGCCCCCGATGCTCGGCTTAGGCGGCATGATCACCGATGAAGAAGCCGCCGGCGTCATCAGTTATGTCCGCCAGTCCTTCGGCAACAACTTGCCGCCGGTCAGCGCTGAGCAGGTGGCCAAAGTCCGCGCCAAAACCGAGAAGCGTTCGGACTTCTACATGGTCGAGGAAATCCTCAAGGAACACCCGATCCCGGGATGGGAAAAATGGGGCAAGATGGCCCGGCCTGCCGGTGACATCTACGAGTAACTCTCGGATCTCGGCGGTCTGAAACTCCCATCACCCCCATGCAAACCCGACCCCTCGGAACCACCGGACTGTCGTTGCCAGTCCTGGGATTTGGCGCCAGTTCGCTGGGCCAGGAATTCCGCAACGTCACCGTCGAGGAGGCCCTGCGCAGCGTGCGCGTGGCCCTCGACTGCGGCCTGAGCCTCATCGACACCTCGCCCTTCTACGGGCGGGGCATGAGCGAGGTCCTGCTCGGTGTCGCGCTCAAGGGCGTGCCTCGCGAGCAATACACGCTGTGCACCAAGCTGGGTCGCTACGATCTCCAGCACTTTGATTTCTCGGCGCGCCGGGTGGCCGAGTCCATCGACGTGTCCTTGCATCGCTTGGGCACCGACCACCTCGACATCGTGCTCTGCCACGACATCGAGTTCGTCCCCATGCAACAAATCGTGGACGAGACGCTGCCGGCCCTCCGCAAGGCTGTGGCTGCCGGAAAGGTTCGCTTCGTGGGCTTCAGCGGCTATCCGCAGAAGATCTTCCGCGTCATCGCCGATCAAGCTCCGGTGGACTGCGTGCTCAGCTACAACCAATACACGCTCCAGAACACCCGCTTCGCCGAAGAGACGGTGCCCTACCTGAAGGACCGCGGGATCGGTGCGATGAATGCCGGACCCTTCAGCGCACGCCTGCTCACTAACGCTCCCTTGCCCGCCTGGCTCAAGGAGCCCGAGTCCGTGAAGGCGGCCGCCCGTGCCGCGGCCGCGCTCTGCGCCCAACGTGGCACTGACATCGCCAAGCTGGCGCTGCAGTTTTCCTGCGCGCATCCCGACATCGCCACCACGATCGCGGGCAGCGCCAACCCGGAGAACATCCGCAACTGGGCGCGCTGGATTGAAGAGCCCATCGACACGGGGCTGCTGGAGGAGGTTCAGGCGATTTTCCGGCCCGTCCACAACCTCGGGCATGCCGAGGGTTTGCCCGAGAACAACTAAAGCCAGCGCGATCCCACCGAGAACCCACCTCGAACAACTCCACCACGGACAACGAGCAGCATGAAATCCCTCCGTCTTGGCCTGATCGGCCTCGGCAATATCGGTCGCCACCACGCCACCTACTTGCTGGCTGGCAAGGTGCCCCGCTGCGAACTGGTGGCGGTGTGTTCGACGACTCCGGCCAAGGTGGAGGCCTACCGTCCGCTGGCTCCCTGGACCGACGCCCGCGCGCTCGTCGCCTCGGGCACGGTCGATGCCGTCTTGGTGGCCACGCCGCACTACCAGCACACCGACCTCGGCATCGCCGCCCTCGACGCCGGCGTTCACCTCATGGTCGAGAAGCCTATTTCTGCCCACAAGGCCGACGCCCTCAAGCTGATCGCCGCCCATGAGCGGAACCCGAAGACGGTGTTTGGCGGAATGTTCCAACTGCGCGTCGAACCCCGATACCAGAAGCTGCGGTACCTCATCGAATCGGGCGAGTTGGGACGGATCGTCCGGGTGAACTGGATCAACACCGACTGGTACCGAACCGACGCGTATTACGCGAGCGGTGGCTGGCGGGCCACCTGGGCCGGCGAGGGCGGCGGTGTGCTCCTCAACCAATGCCTCCACAACCTCGACATCCTCGCCTGGCTGCTGGGGATGCCCTCGTCGCTGCGGGCTCATGTCACCCTCGGTCGCGATCACTCCATCGAGGTGGAAGACAACGTCACGGCCTACCTCGAATATCCCTCAGGTGCCACCGGCGTGTTCGTGGCCAGCACCGGCGAGTCACCTGGCACCAATCGGCTCGAACTCACCGGCACCCGCGGACGGGCCGTGATGGAAGACGGCAAACTGCGCTTCATCCGCAATCTCAGCGACATGACCGAGTTCAGCCGCACGTCGCAATCCGGCTTCGCCAAACCGGAGTCGTGGAACGTGGAAATTCCGTTCGAGAACGCCGATCAGCCGCATGCCCAAGTCATGACCAATTTCACCGAGGCAATTCTCGATGGAAAACCGCTCATCGCTCCCGGGCCCGACGGACTGGCCTCGGTAGAGCTGGCCAATGCCATGCTGTATTCAGGCCTGACGAGCCAGACGGTGACTCTGCCCCTCGATGCCGAGGCCTATGCTCTGAAACTTCAGGAACTCATCGCCGGATCGCGCTTCGTGAAGAAAATCGTGGCTGGTGACGCATCAGATTTCGCGGCCTCATTTCGACGGTAACAAAGGCGGCAACGGTCGCCCGGGCGGGCCCACTTCAGCGCACGCCAAAGAGGCGTTCCCACAAGGCCGACCCACCGAAAACCCACCCCGTGGCAGCGACGGCAATATAAGGCCCGTAAGGCAAGCGTCCTGACAAGTGCTGACGGCCCAGGGCAATCAACCCGAGGCCGACGACCGCCCCGAGGACCGAGCTGAACATCAGGCTAAACAAGGTGGCCTTCCATCCGAGAAACGCTCCGATGGCAGCCATGAATTTAACGTCGCCCAAACCCATCGCTTCGCGCGGCAGCGTCAGCGATTCGACCTCGGCTGCGAGGTAGGGTTCGGACTCCGGATCCAATACCTCATCGCCGATACGCAGGGCCTTGGGCGAGAGGCGCATTTCGCCCGACACATAGCAGCGGTCGGC
>SXXZ01000266.1 GCA_005789375.1 Verrucomicrobiales bacterium
CACGATGCAGTCACTCAAGGCCTTCACCTCGGCCGAACAGTTGATGTAGGCGATGGTGTAGAAATCGGGATTCGTCGCCTGGAGTTCCCGCAATTTTGCAGCCGGGCAACTCTCTTCGAGGGAACAACCGGCATCGCGATCCGGCAGGATCACTCGCTTGGTAGGATTCAGAATCTTGGCGGTCTCCGCCATAAAGTGCACCCCACAGAAGACGATCACATCGGCTGAAGTCTTGGCTGCCTGCTGGGACAAGCCCAGAGAATCGCCCACGAAGTCGGCCACGTCCTGGATTTCCGGCACCTGGTAGTTGTGGGCCAGAATCACGGCGTTATGCCGACGCTTCAGTTCCAAGATCTCCCGGGAAAGAGCATCGAACTGCGCCGGAGGCATCGGCTTGCGGACAGAGGCGATCAGCGGATCGGACGCGTGAACCATGGTGGAAAGCTAAGCCGTAGGAGCCTCGGTGCCAAGGGTTGGGTCGATCTGTCCGAGCCTGGCTCCAGTCGCTGAGCCCACGACGAAGCTATGCTCCGAACTACCACCAGCGGCCTGGCTCTGGCCCATCTCTTGTCCAATGCGGCCCGGTCGTCCGAGCAGAGTGAGCCTGTCCCTAGAAACTTCGTTTAAAACTGCAGGCATGGCTCCGGCTGGAAGATTGACTCGGGCCGGTGAAGTGCGCGGACTCTAGCGCAGCAAGCATGAATCCAGTGATCCCAAGGGCATCGTCCCCGACTCCAAATCCCGATCGCCCACCGCGATGGGGACTGTACGGAGGATCGTTCGATCCGCTGCACTGTGGCCATCTGCTGGTCGCTCAAGCGGCTCTGGAGGAACTGGCGCTGGACCGGTTGTTCTTCATTCCTGCCGCACAGTCGCCTTTCAAGCCGGGTTCCCGACCTGCTCCAGACGCAGCCCGATTGCGAATGCTCCGTCGATCACTGGCCGGCCAATCCCGCGCCGAGGTCCATGATGATGAACTAAGCCGAGGCGGCGTGAGCTACTCGATCGATACGGTGAACACGTTCACTGCGCGACATCCGGAAGCTGAGCTCTTCTGGCTGATCGGGGCTGATCATGTGCCCACCTTGCCCCAATGGCGTGAGGCCGAGGCGTTGGCCAAGGCTGTGACCTTCGTGGTCATTCCAAGACCCGGCCAACCTCAGGCTTCCCTGCCCTCGCCCTGGCGACTGCGTCACCTGCGTGGGTGGCCGCTCGGCATTTCCTCGTCGGAGATCCGGGACCGGATCCGTCGGGGGCTTCCCTTCGCGCACTTGGTTCCCGCCGGCGCAGCCGACGTCATCGCCTCTGAGGGGCTTTATCAGACCCCTTCTGAGTCCTAACGGTTCCCTCAGATGAGTCGTGCTGGCCACGCAACCCCTTTCCTCCCCACTCAATCGTTACGGCTGAGGCGACGAGAGCGAGGCAGCCGACGCAGACGATGAAGATGCGGCTAGTGCATTAATGCCGCTGGCGGCGTAACCGGCTCCGAAGCCGTTGTCGATGTTCACCACCGTGAGACCGCTGGCGCAGGAATTGAGCATTCCTAACAGCGCCGTCAGGCCGCCGAAGTGGGAGCCATACCCCACACTGGTGGGGACCCCAATGATAGGCCGGCCGATAAGCCCACCCACCACACTCGGCAATGCAGCTTCCATTCCCGCCACTACGATCACCACATTGGCGGACTGAATATCGGGTAGCCGGCGCAGCAGGCGGTGCAACCCCGCCACGCCTACGTCGTAAATCCGCTGGACGGTGTTGCCCATAAAATCTGCGGTCACCGCGGCCTCTTCAGCGACCGGAAGATCGGTCGTACCGGCGGCCACAACAGCAATGATTCCTGGACGCTTGGGCAGCGGCGATGTTTCAAGGGTTAGACAGCGGGCCGCCTCATGATGGATCGTGTGCGGAAACTTCTCCTTCATGGCTCGAGCGTGCTCCGGGGTCACCCGTGTGGTCAGAACCCGTCCGTCGGCCGCCAAAATTTCCCCCGCAATCGCCACCACCTGTTCCGGGGTTTTGCTCGCGCCAAAGATGACCTCCGGGAACCCCTTGCGCAGGGCTCGATGCTGATCAACGACGGCAAACCCGAGATCGACTACCGGGGCCGCCTGGAAGGCTTGAAGGACCTGCTCGACAGGCACCTGACCATTTCGAAAACATTCTAACAGCGTGAGGGCTTCCGTGGGACTCATGGGATCGCAGTGTATCAGGGACGATGGGGGGGCAACGGGTCGGCCGCTTCGCGCAACCGTCGACGGGCCTCGGCCAGCCGTTCGGGTTGATGAGCTGCCACATTCTGTACTGCAGCGGGATCGGCCTTCAGATCATACAGTTCGACCGTTCCGGCGGAGGAGCGCTCGACGGCCTTCCAATGGTCCCAGCGGATGGCCCGACTCGGTGAAGCCTCAGCCGTTTCCCAGTACAGGCCACCGGCCCGAATGGTGGGCTCCTTGAGCCCGCCTAACACTTCTGGCAGGAGCGAAATACCATCCAGACCCTGAGGGGCGGGAATCCGAGCCAGGGCCGCGGCTGTCGGCAACACATCCCATAAGGCCACCGGGCGGGCGTTGGTCTGGCCGGCCGTAATCTTGCCCGGCCAACTGAAGAG
>SXXZ01000267.1 GCA_005789375.1 Verrucomicrobiales bacterium
GGAACCCACGACGAGGTTGAACAGGTGATCGGCTACCGGGACGGGATCCGACCCGTCAAACCCCACAACCGCGGCGAGGGATCCCAGCCATCCCCGCTCGTGGAGATGGCGGCGAGCGGCGTCCACCTCGGACGTGGGGACGGCGATCATCCATTGAAGTTCCGATCCGGCCATCAGCGCAGGGAGGACGTCGTCGGCGCCGACAGGTCCAGGGGGTTGGTAAAGTCCCCAGCCGCGTGGCGCAGGGAGTTGGCCCAGGGCGGTGCGCAGGACTTCAGCCAGAGGGGCCGCAAGCTTTGTCGGGGCCATGACCGCTGGCGCGGGCGACGGCGCAGGGGGCGACGAGGGCCCGGCCTCTCGGGGGATGAAGGTGGTGATTCGGCCTCGGGTGGTCGAGACCGCGAGGGTGCGGTCGTCGGCGGCCAGGGCGAAGATGGGGCCGTCGACTGTCAGGGTGGGACCGGGTTCGCCGGTGTCGGCCCGGAGAACTTGGACGGTGTTGCTGACGCCCAGGAACACATGGGAACCGGCAACGATCAGCGGACCCGCACCGGAGACCGCTCGTTTCCACCGGGTGGCCTTAACCACGTCTCCCTTGCTGGTCCGGAGTCGTTCCCGGTCCACGGCGAGGATCTCTCGCTCATTGACCAGATAACTCGTGGTTGGCGTCACCGCGAGGTTTCGGCCCGGATAGGAGACGATCCTGCTGGTCTGACGGGTGCTCGTCGGTGGGTTTACGGTCGAGCCCGATGTGATCGCTCCCGTGGCTCCGGGGCCGGTGAACGTCTCGTTGTCTGAAACAACTGCTAACGTTCCGGTGCCCGAGCCCAATTCGCGTCGAAAGTCTCCGTTCTTCCGGGAATACACACGCGGGCTCGCCCGCCCATTCGGCACGATCAGGTCGGCACCCGCGTCCACCAAATAACCCTGCGGCGAGACATTCCCCAGCAACCGACGCCAGCGGAGGGCACCATCGGTGAGGTCGAGGGCCACCAGATAAGTTCCCTCCAAGGGAAACAGGCCGGCAGTCGCGTAGACCGTGCCCTCGGCCACCAACGGCCCAGATCGGATCGGATGGGGGCTGATCAGGCGTCCATTGCCGCTGATCCAAGGCTGCGCGGGACCGATGCGCACTGCCCACAGTTGCAGCCCATCGGAAAGTCGGAGCGCGCGAATCCATCCGTCGTCGGCGCCGACCACGACCCGATCCCCGGCCACGGTTGGTGCGTATCGGACGGGGCCGCCGCAGAAGTGGTTCCAGCGGATTGCACCGGTCCGGCGGTCGACGCACCGAACCTCGTTGCGGGTGGTGCCAAAGAGGATGGCATCGCCCGCAAGGATCGGATGGGGAGCGAGATCATCGGCGGCGCGGGGAACGAAGGGTTGATCGATCTTTTGCCAGAGGCTTCCGCGTGCCTCGGTGGCCCAGGCCGGGGCCGGGGTTCCGGAATCGATAGACCACGCTGCGACCAGTGCGTCGGTCGGGGGCCCGGCCTCCACGAAGGCGGTTCGACCGCCATTGCCTCGGGCTGTCGATGCGCCTGCCTGCGGCGACACCGACACAAGCAATCCCCAAAGAGCCAGAATCCCAGCGATGCGTCCGAGGATCCGATGAGGAGGGGTGTGCGGTTTCACGGCAGGATCTTAAAAGAAAGGCAGCTGGTTAGGGTCTTGGATGAACGCACCGTTCGGCGATCTGGATCTTCACACCGCCTGTGCGCCAGGTTTGCCGGATTCGACGAGGAAAGATTGGCGAACGGTGGTGCGGCCGCCGGGTTTGAGAATGTCTTCGACGGCGATGTAGTCGCTGCGCCACGACTGCGGGGTGACGGTGCAACGCACGTAGCCGCGCTCGCGGTTGAAGAAGCGGACGCAGGGGTTCATTGACTGGAGTTTTGCCGTCGCTTCGGGGTTGTCCTTGCCGTTGCCGCCGCTGGTGATGCTGCTACCAACAAATTCGGTGGCGACGACGGGGGTCTCGGGCTTGCGATCGTCGATGCGCAAGTCGTTGACCCAGTTGGAGTGGATGTCGCCGGTGAGCACGATGGGGTTGGGGATACGCCGGTCGGCCCAAAAACGGGCAAGGGCCATGCGCTCGTGGGCGGCACCAGGCCACTGGTCCATGGAGTAGATGGGCTCGGGGTCCTTGGCGGTGCCGGGGAAGGCGACCAGGCCCATCATGACTTGCTGGGCGAGCACGTTCCAGTGGGCTTGCGAGGCGATGAGGCTGCGGTCCATCCAGTTGCGCTGTTCGGCTCCGAGCAGGGAGTTGCGCGGGTCGAGCGCGGCGGCGTTGAGGGGCTTGTTGTTGTCGCCGTTGGGCTGGTCGGTTCGGTACTGACGGGTGTCGAGCACGAGGAACTCGGCGAGTCGTCCGAAGCTGGCCTTCCGGTAGAGTTGGAGGTGGGGCCCTTGTGGTAGGCAAGAAGCCCTCAAAGGCATGGCTTCGTAGTAGGCCTGATAGGCGGCGGCTCGTTGGATGAGGAAGTCGGCTGGGTTTACGGTGCTGACCTCGGAAACACCGGCGGCGTAGTTGTTGTCGAACTCGTGGTCATCCCAGGTGACGAACCACGGGCAGCGCCGATGCATTTCCTGCAGGTGCCGGTCGGAGCGGTACAGGGCGTGGCGGCCGCGGTAGTCTTCGAGGGTGAGGATGCGGGTCTTCGTTGGTCCGGTGTGGCGGCGAACCTTGTTGGCCTTGGCGGGGCCTTCGTAAATGTAGTCACCGAGGTGGAAGACGAGATCCGGGTCATCTTGGGCCATGCGCTCGTAGGCCGTGTAGTGGCCGTCTTCGTAATGCTGACACGAGGCGAAGGCGAAGTTCAGCACGCTGGGCAGCGACTCTGGCTCAGGCAGGGTGCGGGTGCGGCCGATGGGGCTGGTGGCCGGGCCGGCGTGGAACCGGTACCAGTAGTGACGCCCGGGTTTTAGGCCGGCGACTTCGACATGCACTGAATGGCCGAGCTGGGGCAGGGCGAGGGTGGTCCCGCGCTGGATGATGCGCGACATGGACTCGGTTTCAGAAAGTTCCCAACGCACGGAGACGCGCTCGGTGGTCAAGCCGTAGCCGGGCTCGAGCGGCTTGGGGCAAAGGCGGGTCCAGAGCACGACGCTGTGGGCCTCCGGATCGCCGCTGGCGACGCCCAGTTGGAAGGGGTCGGCCGCAAACGAGATCTTGGAGTCAGTGGTTCCTGCGGATCGAGCGGCGAGGGCCGGCAGCGCCGCCAGGGCCGCACCGTAGGCGACAAAGAGGCGACGGCTAAGTCCGCCCTCGTGGCGGACGGCTTGCGGGAGACGTTCGAGCAGGGACATGGCTGTGTTGCATTCGAGACCGGCCCCGCCGCGGGTCAAGGCGGTTCTGGGGTTGTCACCGAAATGTCGCCGGGTGCAGGAACCACTCCGTCCAATCCCCGCCAACTTGTTGTCCCGGCTATGTCACACCCAGCCAGTGCCTAATTTAAATGTGTCAGTAGAACCCCTTCGAAGCTGCCTGATTTGTTTGGGTTGTTCCCATCGCGATGGATCTTCATCGTTCTAACAATGACGCCGCTTTCAGCCTCCAATTGCCCCCAACCGGCCTCCCGTTGCAGTTCCCCTCTCGGGTTGCCCGCCCTCGGTCTGGGCACTTGGAAGCTGCCCAAGCCGCAGGTGCCGGCGGTGATTCGCGAGGCGGTCCGGCTCGGGTACCGGCATTTTGATTGCGCCTGCGACTACGGCAATGAGGCCGAGGTGGGTGCGGGGTTGGCGTCGGTTGTGCAGGAAGGACTTTGCCGCCGGGACGACCTCTGGGTCACCTCCAAGCTGTGGAACACCTACCACGAGCCGAAGCATGTTCGTGCCGCCTGCGAGCGGTCGCTGCGGGACTTGCGCTTGGACGTGCTGGACTTGTACTTGGTCCACTTTCCCATCGCCCTGGCCTATGTGCCGTTTGATGTGCGCTATCCGCCCGAGTGGTTTTTTGATCCGGCGGCCGAGAAGCCGGCCCTGAAGCCCATCGCGGTGCCGTACGCCGACACCTGGGGCGCGATGGAGGAGTTGCAGCGGGCCGGCCTGGTGAAGCAAATCGGCGTGTGCAACCTGAACGTCTCGATGCTGCGGGAAGTGTTGAACACGGCTTCCATCCGGCCGGCGGTCCATCAGTTCGAGGCTCATCCGTACCTGACCCAAGAACGTCAGGTGCGCTTCTGCCAGTCGGAGGGCATTGCGGTCACGGCCTTCTCACCGCTGGGCGCACCGTCGTACTTGCCATTGGGAATGGCCCGCCCCGAGGAGTCGGTGCTGGTGGATCCGGTGGTGACCGGCCTCGCCGCGGCTCTGGGTCGCACTCCGGCCCAGGTGGTGCTGCGATGGGGAGTTCAGCGTGGGTGCGCGGTCATCCCGAAGGCGCAGGATTTCAATCATCTGCGCGAGAATGCCCAAGTGTTCGATTTTTCGCTGAGCGCGGGGCAAATGCAGTCCATCGATGCACTCGACCGTCATCGCCGCTTCAATGACCCGGGGTATTTCTGCGAGAAGGCGTTCAATACTTTCTTCCCGATCTTCGACTGAGTTGGAAACCTGAGCCTGGAATCAGAACAAACTCGGTTGTTCAGACAACGCCTCGATGCACCGTGGGTCGTCGATGCGAGCTTGGCCGACGAGGGGGTTCACCCGATAGGCAGACCAACCGGCGTCAGGGCTCGGTCTGAGGAGGGTTTGGAGCAGTTCGAGCGGGGACGACGGTTCTAGCCAGAGCTCTGCGGCTTCCTGATCGAGGCAAGCCGGCATCCGGTCGTGGATGGGTGCAACCACGGAGTTCGGGACCGTAGTGATGACGGTGAAGGATTCGAGAGGGGTGGCCTGATCGGGCGGGTGCCAGGATTCCCAAAGCCCGGCGAACAGCAGGAAGTCGCAGTCGGTTCGCGCGAATCTCCACGGTTGCTTGGACCGGCCGAGGGCCTGCCACTCGTAAAACCCGTCGGCTATAATGAGACACCGCCGACTGCGAAAGGCGGTCCGGAAGGCAGGCTTTTCGGCCAAGGTCTCAGACCGGGCGTTGATCAGCGAAAATCCGACGGCCTCATCGCGGGACCACTCAGGAATCAGTCCCCAGCGTAATTCATCGATCACCAAATTTTGGGCGTTCCGGCGGATCACCGGAGCGCGTTGCGTGGGGGCAATATTGTAGCGGGCCTTGCCCTGTCTTCGGACGCGATGGGTTCCCACCGTGACCTCGACGGATTCCTTCGCCAGACTGTACCGACCACACATTTCTAATACCTTGGTCGGTGCCCCGTGCCGGTCAAGCCCCCCCGAAAAGACCAGCAAGTCACGGACTTGTAACGTGACCGACATCGAGCGAACATAATATCCATGCCACCGTTACCTCGAGTTATGCCAAAAATACTCGTCGTCGACGACGAACCCGATGCGTTGGAAGTCCTGGGCTTCAACCTAAAAAACGCCGGATACGAGGTGACCACGGCGGATGATGGCGATGCGGCATTGAAGAAGGCGCGTCAGCAGTTGCCTGACCTCATCTTGTTGGACCTCATGCTGCCCGAGGTCGATGGCCTCGAGGTGTGTAAATTGCTACGGCGGGACCCGGCCACCAGTGCCATTCCCATCATCATGGTCACCGCCAAGGCCGGTGAGATCGACCGTGTGGTCGGTCTTGAATTGGGTGCCGACGACTACGTCACAAAGCCCGTCAGCCCGCGGGAATTAATTCTGCGCATTCGCAACTTGCTCAAGCGTCGCAGCGAGACCGAGGAAGAGAAGCCCCAGACGATGCAGTTCGGTGATCTGCTCATCGATATCCCGCGTCATCTCGTGAGTGTTGCCGGCCAACGGGTTGATCTGACGGCCACCGAGTTCAAGCTGCTCATTGTGCTGGCTCAACGGCGCGGGCGGGTCCAAAGCCGCGAGGCACTCCTGCGGGATGTCTGGGAATACGACAACCTCATCGACACTCGCACCGTCGATACTCACATGCGGCGCCTGCGCGAGAAGTTGGGTGAGGGCGCTCAGTACTTGGACACGGTTCGGGGTGTCGGATATCGGTTCATGGAAGCCTGATTCGCTGGAAGCCTGATTCGCGCATGTCGATTTCTCCCTTACTCGCCGCGGTTTTGGGTGCCGGAATCTCTGCTGTCGTGGCCACCCTGTTCCTGAGGGGGCGTTGGCTTCGGGAGGCCCGAGAGGCAGCCTCGTTGCGCGATCAGCTCGCCCAAGAACGTTCCAGCCGCGCCGAATCGCAGGCCGCTGAGAACGCCCGCCAGCAGGCGCTTTTCGAGAACATGCTCGAAGGAGTGTTGCTGCTGGATGCCTCCGGAAGGGTGCAATTCACGAACACCGCGTGCCGCCGTTTTTTTGATCTCGAGGCCGATGTCCGTGGTCGCACTCTTCTCGAGGCCTTTCGCTGCAATGACTTGTCGGCGGTGGCTGCTGAGGCGGGCAAGGCAGGCCGGGTCAATGGCAAGGAGTTGGAGTTGGAGGGGGGATCGGAAGCTCGATTGCTTCAGGTCAACGCGGTCGCTCTTGTTGGGCCCGAAGGGCGGACAGATGGCGTCTTGATGGTGCTGCACGATGCGACGCGTCTCCGTCAGTTGGAGCGCACTCGCCGCGAGTTTGTGGCCAATGTCAGCCACGAGCTGCGTACCCCCCTCTCGCTTATCAAGGGATCGGTGGAGACGTTGCTGGATGGCGCGGTTTCGCAACCGGCCATTGCGTCCAAGTTCCTCGACATCATCGATCGCCATTGTGATCGGTTGACCTATCTGATCGAAGATCTCCTGACATTGTCCCGATTGGAGTCCGGTCAGTTAGCCATCAATTACGACACCGTCCCGCTGCGCGGACATGTGACGGAGGTCTTTGACGATTTCCACCGCAAGGCCGAGGACCGCGGTGTTCAGCTCATCAATGATGTGCCTGTCGGATTGCATGCACGGGCTGACTCCGATCGCCTCGATCAAGTGCTCTCAAACCTTATCGACAACGCCATCAAATACGGTCGCCCCGGAGGCACCGTGCGCATCGAGGGACGCGAGATCCCGGGAAGCGATTTGATCGAAATGGCCGTGGCGGACGACGGTCCGGGCATCCCCACCGAAGCGGCCGAGCGGGTCTTCGAGCGGTTCTACCGGGTGGACACGGCTCGCTCCCGGGACCAGGGAGGCACGGGCTTGGGTCTGAGCATCGTCAAGCACATCATCCAGGCCCATGGCGGCGAGGTGCGTCTCGAGACTGCTCCCGCCAAGGGAGCCGCCTTTCGCTTCACCCTTCCAGCTGTGCCGCTTCCGGTAGCGGGTAAGTGATCTCGAGCGGGCCTGCATTGCCCCTCCTATTGCCCGGGTGTTCTGCGTGACTCCGGGCTGCATCCCGGGTAGGCCTTGTGCCGATATGTCCGACCTGCCCGCCGAGTCGTCACAGCCGCTGGTGTTCGATTGCCATTTGGACCTCTCCATGAACGCCATGGAGTGGAACCGGGATCTCACCCAATCGCTGGAGTACATCCGTCGCCGCGAGCAACACCAGCGGGACCAGCCCGATCGGGGCAACGGAATCGTCTGCTTTCCGGAAATGCGCCGGGGCAGCCTGGGGCTTTGTGTCGCGACCCAAATTGCTCGATCAGTGAACCGGTTCAGCCGCATGCCGGGCTGGAGCAGCGCCTCGCAGGCGTGGGCCCAAACCCAAGGCCAATTGGCGTGGTACCGCGAGATGGAGGCCGCGGGCGAACTGCGCTTCATCACTGACCGCGCCGGCCTAGAGGCTCACCTGGCCGATTGGCAATGCCCCTCGAGCGAGCCGAAGCCTATCGGATACATCCTCAGTCTGGAGGGAGCCGATTCGCTCCATACTCCCGCCCATTTGGAGCGGGCCTACGCCTACGGTCTACGAGCCGTGGGTCTGACCCATTATGGCCCCGGTCTCTGCGGTGCCGGCACCGATGATGAGGGGCCCTTGAGCGCTCACGGGCGTGAACTCTTGGCCGAGGTGGAGCGACTGGGGTTGATCCTCGATGTCACCCATTTGAGTGATGAGTCCTTCCGGGATGCCTTGGATCGGTTTTCCGGGCCCGTTTGGGCCAGTCATTCCAACTGCCGCGCTCGGGCCGACTGGAATCGGCAGTTCACCGACGATCAGATTCGCGAACTCATCCGTCGCGACGCAGTCATCGGTGTGGCGGTGGATGCGATCATGATGGTTCACGGTTGGCGTCACCACCGTTCCAAGCCGGCAGATTTCGATCTCAGCCTCGAGCACCTGGCTAACCACATCGACCACATTTGCCAACTGGCCGGGAACATTCGTCATGTGGGCATCGGCACCGATGCCGACGGCGGGTTCGGCACCGAGCAAATGCCTGCCGACCTGGGGTCCATCGCCGACATTCAGAAGCTGGGGCCCATCTTGGCGCGCCGCGGCTATTCGAAGTCGGACATCGACGGTATTTTCCACGGCAACTTCTTGGCCCTGCTCCGTCGGGTTTGGAAATAACCTGTTCAGAGTCGGCGCTCTGCAAGCTCCGCCCATCACCGCCCCCTACAAAGCCCATGAAAGGACGCTTCTATAGTATAGAGTGCCCCCTTTTATGTAAATAGGTGGGACTGACCCCTTTTGGGTTCATCTCGGCGTTGAGTTTCTGGGCGCAAACCGGCTCACTTGTCTCTTCAATGATCCTGCCCCGCATTTCTATCCAGCGTCCCATCCTCGCTTGGATGATGAATCTCGTGCTGGTGCTCTTCGGGTTGATTGGCTTGTCCCGCCTTCCCGTCCGCGAGCTGCCAGACATTGATCCGCCCATTGTTTCTGTGACGACGGTCTTCCCCGGGGCCAATGCTCAGGTGGTTGAGACGGAGGTGACCGAGCGTCTTGAGGAGGCCATCAACAATATCGAGGGCATCAAGACCTTGCGCAGTGAAAGCCGGGAGAGTGTCAGCAGTATTTCAGTGGAGTTCGATCTTTCCCGGGATATCGACACCTCGGCTCAGGATGTCCGGGATCGGGTCTCCCGCGTTCGCGGGGCGCTGCCCCGGGACATCCGCGAACCCATCGTCTCCAAGCAGGATTCCGATGCGCAGCCCATCCTTTGGATCGCTCTGAACAGCGAGCGGTATTCGCCGCTAGAGATGACCACGCTCGCGGAAAAGCAAATCAAGCCCCGCTTCCAGGGGGTCACCGGCGTGTCCTCCATCACCATCGGTGGTGAGAAACGCTATGCGATGCGCCTGTGGCTCGACTCGGCGCGGATGGCTGCTCGGCGCGTCACGGTCCTCGATGTTCAGCAGGCGCTCCGGCAGCAAAGCATCGAATTGCCCAGCGGACGCGTAGAGAACCTGGACCGGGAAATGACCATCCAGACCCGCGGCGAAATGAAGTCGGTCGAGGAGTTCAACAACCTCGTGCTGCGGGCCGAAGGAGCTAACCTGGTTCGGCTCAAGGATGTGGGTCGGGCTGAGGACGGCGTCTCGGATTACCGCACCATCGCCCGTGCTTCTGGCAAACCCTGCGTTTTCTTGGGCGTCGTCAAGCAAGCCAAGGCCAACACGGTGAATGTGGCTCAATCCATCCGCGCGGAAATGGAGGCAATCCAACCCACCCTGCCCGACGGGGTACAGATGACGGTGAGTTATGACTCGAGCATTTACGTCGAAAAAGCCATTAGCGAGGTGTGGGATACGCTGGCCATCGCCTTCGGTCTGGTAGTGCTCATCATCTTCGTTTTTCTCCGCGATTTGCGGGCAACGTTCATCCCGATCGTGGCCATCCCGGTGTCCATCATTGGTACCTTCGCGGTGCTCCACCTCATGGGCTATTCGGTGAACATTCTCACCATGCTCGCGCTGGTGCTGGTCATTGGCATCGTGGTGGACGACGCCATCGTTGTGCTGGAGGCCATTTACCGGCACATCGAAGAGGGCATGAAACCCATGGCGGCGGCCTTCAAGGCCATGGACGAGATCAGCTTCGCGGTCATCGCTATCACCCTGTCGCTGGTGGCGGTCTTCACGCCGCTGGCCTTCCAGAAAAGCACCACGGGCCGTCTTTTCGTGGAGTTTGCCGTGGCTGTCTCGGTTTCGGTAATTATCTCGGCGTTTGTCGCGCTCACCTTGTCGCCGGCCATCGCTGCTCGGGTGCTCAAGCCCATCCAGGTCAAGAAGGCCACCGGTCTATTTGGTGTGTTTGAGGCGATCCTCGATGCCGTGACTCGCGGCTACCTGAGTTCTCTGCGCTGGGCCTTGCGTCACCGCTTCTTGTCGGTGCTGGTGACCTTGGGAACCGTGGCCTTGATGATCTTTGCCTACCGGGGCTTGGATAAAGATTTTCTGCCGCAGGAGGACAAGAGCCGTATGTTTGCGGTCGTCCTCACTCCGAACGGTTCCACGAGCGAGTTCACCGATCGTCAGCTCCGCAAGGCCGAGGCCATCATTGCCAGCGTCCCGGAGGTAAAAAGTTACGGCGCCATTGTGGCCCCGGGTTTCAGTGGTCCCGGTCAGGCTTCGTTCGGAATTGTTTTTGTGACCTTCCAAGATCGCTCACTACGGAAACGCTCAACCCAGGAAATCGTCAACGGACCGGGTGGGATGTCGCAGCGTTTCTTTGCCGAGGTTGAAGGTGGCTTCGCTATTGCTAATCTTCCCAAGGCCATCGAGGTGGGCTTCAACAACTCGCCGTTCGAACTGGTGATCCAGAACCAGGACCTCGACACGCTCAATCAGACGGCGCAGGCGCTCTCGGCTCGCATTAGTGGACTGACCAACGCTGCGGGCCAATCCCTGCTTAAGAACATCCGGGTCAGCTATGAGGTGGACAAGCCCGAGCTGCGTCTCTCGGTGGATCGCAGTCGAGCGGCTGCGCTGGGGGTGAGCATCGAAGACATTTCTCGGACACTACAAATCCTCTTCGGCGGTCTGGATTTGAGCCGCATGAAGGTGGATGGCAAGGAGTACGAAGTCATTGCCCAGCTGGAGCGGGCCTCCCGACTCACACCCCAGGAGTTGGACACGGTGTATGTCCGCAATCAGCGCGGGGAGCTTATTCAGCTCAACGCCCTAGTGACTCGAACGTCCGGCGCAGCGCCCAATTCCATCAGCCACTACGGTCGACTCCGCAGCGCCAGCATTACGGCCTCTCCGGGCGGGGTTCCCATTGGTGTGGTGGTGGATCAAGTTCAGCCGCTCCTGAAAGATCTGCCGGCGGGAACGCTTCATGCGTGGGAAGGGGAAGCGAAGAACCTGGCCGACAGCACCGGTGAGATTTGGTTCGTGCTCGGTCTGGCCGCGATCATCGTCTACATGACCTTGGCTGCGCAGTTCGAGAGTCTCGTCCATCCCTTCACCGTCATGCTGGCATTGCCGTTGGCCGCGGTGGGCGCCTTCGGGTTGCTGTGGTTGCTGGCCTTCCTGGGCAAGACCGGGGTGATCCCAGTGATCCCTTCCATGAACATCAACTTGTTCAGCCAAATCGGCTTGGTGCTCCTCATCGGGCTAGTCACCAAGAACTCCATCCTGTTGGTCGAATACGCCAATCAACGCGCCCAGCAGGGCATTGACCCGGTCACGGCGATGATGGAAGCCGGCAAGGTTCGGCTCCGGCCCATTCTCATGACGGCCTTTTCCACGGTGGCGGGCATTATGCCCATTGCCATTGGTTTTGGCGCGGGTGCTGAGAGTCGTCGTCCGATGGGCGTCGCGGTCGTGGGAGGCATGCTCACGAGCACCTTCCTCACTTTGTATGTGATTCCGGTGGTGTATGTGCTGCTGGATCGCTGGTTCCCGACACGCCCAATGCATTCCTCCGAACTCCTGCCGGAAGCCCCGGCCCCGCAACCCGCCGTCGCCCACTGACCTCATGACCACCGACTCCGCCAAAGGCCGTTCCGTTTCCGTCGGTTACGGAGGTTTCGCTCGCTGGGTAACTCTGGCGCTAGTGCTCCTCGCCTTGGGGTGCCGAGCGCCGCAGCCAAGGCCGGTTGCTCTGTCGTCGGTTTTCCGCAGTGAAAAACTCTCGGCCATCGATGGGGCCATCGTGCAATCCATCGCCTCCAACCGTTGCCCGGGCGGAGTCTTTTGGTTGGAGCGCAACGGGGTGGTGTATTCGAAGGCCTACGGGCACCGCTCGGTGGATCCATCACCGGAGCCGGCCAGCCTGGACACGATTTATGATGCGGCCTCGCTCACCAAGGTTCTGGCCACGACGCCCGCGGTGGCCTGGCTGATCGAGCACGGGACCATCGACCCGGAGAAGCCCCTGGCCCAGTATCTCCCGGCCTTCGCCGCCCACGGCAAGCAGGCCATCACGGTGCGACAAGTTCTGACGCACGCCTCGGGATTGCGCCCTGGTTTGGGTGGCGGCGCTTGGAGCGGTTCCGACAAGGCTCTGGAACTGGCCTGCGACGAGAAGCCAACGCACCCACCGGACACCCGGTTCGTCTATTCCGACATTAATTTTATTCTCCTGGGTAAGCTCGTGGAGAAGGTTTCGGGCCAGACCTTGGACACCTTTTGCGAAGCCCACGTGTATCGACCTCTGAAGATGCGAGACACGGCTTACCGTCCCCTGCTGCATGGTCTGGCAGTCGACCGCATTGCCCCGACGGAGCGGCGCGCCGATGGCATGTGTTTCCGCGGCGAGGTGCACGACCCGACGGCCCGCAAGATGGGCGGCGTGGCCGGACACGCGGGCTTATTCACGACCGCCGCCGACGTGGCCCGCTTCTGCCGCATGATGGACGCCGGCGGAACCCTGGACGGGGTTCGGGTGTTTCGTCCGGAGACGGTGGCTCGCATGATCTCGGTGCAAACGCCGCCGAATCTTCCAAAACGCGGTTTGGGTTGGGACATTGATTCGCCTTATGCCGGTCCGCGCGGATCCCTCTTTCCGGTCGGCTCGTTCGGCCATTCCGGATGGACCGGCACCTCCCTGTGGCAAGATCCCGGCAGCCACACCTGGGTCATTTTCCTGAGCAACCGCAATCACCCCACCGAAGAAGGCAACATCCTGGCCCTCCGCCGCCAACTCGGAACCCTTGCGGCTGAATCGTTGGTAGGAGTGGAATTTGGGACCCTGCGTTAGGGTTGGCCGCAGGGCCGATTCATCTGCATCTAAATGGTAGGGACGGTGTCTCACCGTCCGTTCCCTGGGCTGCCGGGCGAGGAGGGGATGGCCCGAGAGACTCGAGCCCTACCGGGGAGGTGGCAGCAGTTTGGTAGGGACGGTGTCTCACCGTCCGTTCCCTGGGCTTCACCAAGCTCATCCGGCATGCCGCCGAACCTCAGATGCTGCAATCGATCGGCAACTCCACCCTTGACCCTGTGAGGATTGCGGAGCCCGATATTTGAAACCCCTGATTTTGCCATGACACTTGGACTCCACCCGTCCCGGATTCGCCGGGGCTTCACCCTAATCGAACTTCTGGTGGTCATCGCCATCATCGCCATTCTGGCTGGAATGCTCTTGCCGGCCTTGGCGAAGGCGAAGGCGAAGGCCAATTCGATCAAGTGCATCAACAACGCCAAGTCGATGACGTTGTCGACCTTCATGTACTTGTCCGATCATGGCAAACCGGTGCCCTACAATGGGGCTGCGACCGCCAGCATGGACAATGCGTTATGGGTGACCGTGCTGGCCACCAACTATGGCGGCATTAATGCGGCCCGCATTTGTCCGTCGGCTCCGTCGGCGGCCGTTAAGTCCAAGCGTCGGCATCCCAACAGTGGTTCCTTGAACCAGACCTGGTTGTGGACCGGATCCAAGGGCATCGACTACGAGGCCAGCTACACCTTCAATGGGTGGTTTTACGGCGATGATGATCCGTATTTTAGCTCTCCTGATCAACGAGTGAAGAAGTACCGCAATGAGACCGATTGCCCGA
>SXXZ01000268.1 GCA_005789375.1 Verrucomicrobiales bacterium
ACTGTTCCACGTGGAACATTCGATTCAAATCACCGCCTCGCCCTGAGATTGCTGATTGGGAAGAAATCACTACCCTCCCGGCATGTTCGTCTATCCTAAGCGGTATGATGTCATTGTGGTGGGAGCTGGCCATGCTGGGGTGGAAGCGGCTTTGGCTGCCTCGCGGATGGGCTGCAAAACACTGCTGTTGACCATCAATTTGGACACCATCGGGCAAATGTCCTGCAATCCGGCCGTTGGCGGACTTGCCAAAGGTCACCTCGCCCGAGAAATAGACGCTCTAGGTGGAGAGATGGGAAAGACGACCGACCTCTGCGGCCTCCAATTCCGAATGCTCAACACGAAGAAGGGGCCCTCTGTGTGGGCTCCCAGGGCGCAATGCGACAAGAAAGCCTATCAGTTTCGTTTGAAGTGGGTCTGCGAACGTCAGCCCCTTTTAGACTGCAAACAGGGTCAAACGCTCCGCTTGCTCCATCGAGAGGGCCGCGTTTATGGGGTCGAGACCGCCTTAGAGGTTCAATTCCTCGCCGAAACTGTCGTGGTTACCACCGGAACGTTCCTGCGAGGTCTCATGCACATTGGGGCCAATCAACAATCCGGCGGTCGTGCGGGTGAATCGGCGGCCACCGGCCTTTCGGGGTCCTTGGCTGAGGTGGGCCTTCGCTTGGGCCGACTGAAAACCGGAACTCCACCTCGATTAGTCCGTCAATCCATCGATTTCACCCGAACTGAGCCCCAATATGGGGATGAACCGGTTCCCTGGTTCACTTATTGGAAAGAAGACCTCTGGAACGATCCATTGTTCCACGTGGAACATCGCACTGGAAGTTCCACACTTCCTCCCGGGCCTTACCCTGCGGGATCCATCCTAGCACGGCATGGCGGTCAAGAACCCTGCTACATCACCCATACCACCGATCGCACCCGGGAGATTATCCTGCAGAATTTGCACAAGTCCCCAATGTATTCCGGAGTCATTGAGGGCGTCGGACCCCGTTATTGTCCGAGCATTGAAGACAAATACGTCCGGTTCGCCGACAAACCAAAACATCAGATCTTCTTGGAACCAGAGGGGATCGCCACCGATGAAATCTACGTCAACGGGTTCTCGACCTGCCTCCCCTTTGAAGTTCAGGTCGAAATGGTCCATTCCATCGTTGGTTGCGAAAAGGCAGAAATCCTCCGGCCCGCCTACGCTGTCGAGTATGACTTCTCTGATCCCACCCAACTCTCTCCCAGCCTAGAAACCCGCTGCTGCCAGAATCTCTTCCTAGCGGGCCAAATTAATGGCACATCCGGTTACGAGGAAGCCGCAGCCCAAGGAATCATGGCCGGCATCAATGCGGCCCGACGAGTCCAAGCCAAAGACCCGATCGTCCTGCGACGAGATCAGGCTTACATTGGGGTTCTCATCGATGATCTCGTCACCAAAGGCACCCTCGAGCCTTACCGGATGTTTACCAGCCGGGCCGAATACCGCCTCCTCCTGCGTCAAGATAACGCCGACCAACGCCTGAGCCCGATCGGTCGGGACATTGGTTTGCTACCTCAGCGGCACTTTGACCAGTTCTCCTCCAAACTTCTCTCAATTCAGGAAGAAGTCCGTCGGCTTCAAACGACCCGGCATGGTCAGGACCTCCTGTCCGATCTCCTCAAGCGGCCCGAAATAGAGTATAGCACCTTGCCCGGTCTCAGGACCGATCTGCCCGACGAGGTCACTCTGCAGGTCCAGATCACTCTCAAATATGCCGGTTACATCGACCGCCAAGAAGCGGAAGTCGATCGCCTGCGTCTTTGGGAGAATCAAGGCATCCCTGCCACTTTGGACTACGGACAAGTCCCCAGCCTACGGATCGAGGCCCGCTCAAAGCTCCAATCCATTCGGCCCACCTCCTTAGGTCAGGCGGGCCGGATCAGCGGTGTCACCCCCGCCGATGTCTCGGTCTTGAGTCTCTTCCTCAAACGAATGATGGCAGCCCCATCCAAAGCAGAATCGGAGTCCAACGCCTGCTGCTCGGAGGAACACTTAGATGCCCCTGGGGCCCACAATCAGTGCTGCGGAGACCTCTAAAACGGGATAGTTCAGCGGGATCGGTCGTCCTTATCGAGTCTTCTTCCACCGGCGCTTCAATAGCTGGCTCGTTAAGGACCTCCCCCTCACTGTCCCCCGCTCACCCACTTCCCTGCCGCCCTAATTGTTCCGGCTCCAGCCCTGGTCTCAAACTCCTTTGAGAACCCCGGGCGCCTCCCGAGGCATCAACTCAACCCATCACGTCTGTTCAGGGTCTCTTGGTTTGGAAGGTTGCCGAAACGGACAGATTCCGAGTACCGTCACCCCGTGCCGAAGCCCTCGCGTCTCCAACAAATCCAGGCGGATGTCGCGGCGACCTTCCGCGACGGTGTCCACGCCCATCCGGATCCCGAGTCTCTGTCCGCATTCCAGAAATTCACCCATTTCTGGGCTTTGGTAGTCCGATTCTTCTGGAAAAACCGCTGCCAAATCCGGGCCTCGGCCCTGGCCTACACCACTTTAATGGCCTTAGTGCCACTGCTGGCGGTCTCGATCAGCATGCTGGCGATCTTCCAAATCGATAACGCCAAGAAATCGATCGATCGCTGGATCTCTCAGTTGGTCCAAAATGTGGCTCCGACGTTGGGATTGTCGGGTCAACAAGGAGCCGACGTTTCACAGGAGGCCGTGGTCACCGAAATCGTCAAGATCGTCTCAAACATCCCATTCGGCACGATCGGCATCACTGCGATGATCGGTCTGATCTTTGCCGCCATCTCAATGATGCGGACCATCGAAGCTGCCTTCAACGACATCTGGGGTGTCACCCGCTCTAGGTCCTGGTGGAACAGCATTCTTCTCTATTGGGGGGTTCTGACACTGGGGCCGGCCGTCCTAGCCTTGGTCACCACCTCGAGTTATGTTAAGGCTACCTTCCAACAGGTCGAATGGATGCAGCGACTCCCCCTCTTGGGCATGCTCAACACCGCCCTTCTCCCCATCATCACGCTGGCCATTGCCTTTGGCCTCTTCTACTTGTTAATGCCCAATACTCGGGTCGATCCCCGATCGGCTGCCGTTGGAGCAGCGGTGGCCGCCACCCTCTGGTGGGGTAACTCCCAACTGGGAGCCCTCTACAATACCCGAGTAGTCACCTACTCCAAGATCTATGGATCCCTGGGTGCGGTGCCCCTGTTCCTTCTAGGACTCTACTTTTCCTGGTTGATCCTGCTCTTTGGATCACAAGTGGCCTACGTGTTCCAAAATAGAGGCGCTTACCTTCAGGACCATAAAGCCGACTCGATCCACCAAAACGGGCGCGAGTTCGCCGCCTTGCGTTTGATGACAGCCATTGGGATGTGCTTCCAACGGGGCGAGCGTCCTCCGGCCGCCTCGTCCCTGGCCAACCAGTTGGGTATCCCTCCGAAGCTTGCTACATCCCTGCTCGGTTCACTGGCCTCCTCCGGCCTTTTACATGAAACCTCAGGGGCCGAAGCCGCCTTCGTTCCGGCTAAACCCCTGAACGAACTATCCATTCAATCCATCCTACTCGCCATCCGGACGGCGCATGGAAGGGATATTTCTACCGCTGAGGATGCCGGACGCCAGCCGGTGACTCAGGCTCTCGATGCGGTTCGAAAGGCCGAAAACTCCATGGCCTCCACCTACACTTTGGCCCAACTGGTTGATGAAGCCGCCGAAGCCTCAAAGCCCAAGCTCAAAGAGCCCTTGACCAGTCCTTCGTAGGTCTCCTGACCTCTCACCACCCAGCTCTCGGCGCCAGGCTCCGCTGCCAGGCTCATCGAGGAACTGGGCCGTCCAACGCCAACTCAGTTTTGGTCCCGCGAACGTCGTCGACCATGCTCACACTGCACGTCCATCGGTCGGCCTGCTCCCGGAACTGCGTGATCGAGAAGTGCTTAAGGCGAACCTTGCGCGCGTCATAAACCTCGGCACTCAAGACCACTCCGAGCTTTTCATCGATCCAGGACCTAACCGAGGCTGGTCCCTCGGGTTTCTTGGAGACACTTTCGAGCACTTGACACCACCTGCTATTACTCAATTCACGACCAATCACGCGCTGTTCTGGCCAATGAAGAAATTCCATGCCCAATTCACGAAGTAAAAAATCACTCTTTGCGATCGCCCAATCCCCAGACCCTCGGCCCCCCTGGATGGGTGGTTTCCCAAGACCCTCGACCACCACTTCAAAGGTCGGAGGACCCTCAGCACTGTAGTGGATTCTTGAAACCTCCCCTGCGCCCTTCGCGTCCGGGCCTCCCACCCGATATTCAACTGTCCATCGCCCCTTCCCGGGTTGAGTGACCACAGTCACCGGAATCTGACGGCGTCCCTCCCGATTACGGATCCTCAAGACCGCCTGATTGGTTGAGGACTCTTCGGGAGCCACCGTCCGCAACCGTTGGGCCAACTCTCGTCCCTGGGACTCCGCCGTCTCATCAGCGCCAGCGACCGACAACACACCCGTCACGACGACAAGAATCCAGAGGATGGCCCAGACAAACCCGGGAACCCGGCTCTTTGACTGCAATGAGGGAAGCCTAACGCTCATCGGAGAATCACTTGGGGCCGCTCTCCGCGCCGACCTTGCACGATCAATCCGGCCGACCCTGGAGCCGACGAGCCACCCGAACAACCACAACCTCCTCCGCGGCTGCCCAGCAAACGGAGCCCTTTTCGCGGTGCCCATCGGGCCCACAGGAACAA
>SXXZ01000038.1 GCA_005789375.1 Verrucomicrobiales bacterium
CGCGATGGGGATGGTGGACAGCTTGACCGCGGAGTCGATCAGCCCCTTGAGGTACACCGGATGAGCGTAATCACGGGCTCCCTTGGAGATTTGCAGCATCACTGGAGCCTTCTCTTCCTCGCAGGCCTCGATAATGGCCTGGAGCAGCTCCATGTTGTTCACGTTGAAAGCACCGAGGGCGTATTTGCCCTTCAAGGCCTTCGCGAACAATTCGCGCGTGTGGGTCAATGGCATAAGTCTAAATGTGTTACAGACCGGTTCGTGAGAACCGAAGTGAGAGACCACACTAGGAAAGTGCGTTACGGCTGGGAACTGGTTTTTTGCCTTACCGAAAACAGGTAAACAGGAGGGGGTCACCACCAGAGACCATTGATGTCCACCTTTTGGTTCACATCCGTCGCGTCATAATCCTTCGGAAAGCGGAACAGAGCCACATGCCCATCACCGTAGGCCATGTTCCATCCCCGCTGACCGCGGTTGTTATGCCAGAGGCTGCGATCGCGGGTTGCCCCGCTCACTCGGCCATCCCCGGAATCCCGGCTCCCATGCCAAGGCCAGTCGCCCTGAAGGATCTTGGTCGACGGAGCCAAGGCGATTTCCGAATTCTTGATGGGCTTAGAGTCACCCGCCACCGTTGGCGAGGCCAGATTCCCGGTGATGTGCTTCACACCAAACCAGTCCACCGCCCACATCACGAGGTAACTATTACCCCACGCCGAGTAGCACCCTTTCTTGGACTCCGCCGCCCAGTAACTGTCGCCCTTGTCAGAGGGGCAGCGAAACGCCTCCGGTGCGGGCACGTAAACATTGAGAGGACGGTTGGTCTCCCAAGCATTGCCATCATGCACAATGCTGACCTTGGCCTTGCCTGGCGCGGCCCGAAGCGGAACACCCGCGGTCCCGGACCAAATCTCGCCTCCCACCGTGGCCCAGTCGCCATGGGCCGGCATGAGATCCTGATTGTCCGACGAATACATGGCATAGCCCAGATACTGTTGCTTCTGGTTGGCCACACAGCGAGTGGCGTTGGCCTTCACCTTCGCCTTGGCGAGGGCCGGCAGGAGCATTCCCGCCAGAATCGCGATGATGGCAATGACGACCAACAGCTCGATGAGCGTGAAGGCACCGCGTGAAACGTTTGGCTTCATGAGCAATAGAAACTCCCTACACCACCCACCCAAAGCACGCCAGAGACGGTTTGATCCGCATACACCTTTCGACGTCACCCTATTAAACGATCCCGAGACCAGCGCCAGCACGACCACGTGTCTTAAGCGGCAGCGGAGCCACCGCTCAGCAACCCATCCAAAAAAACACAAACACCCACTCCCCTCTTTCACGTCACGGAGAGAAACCTCATCCACAGACCTCAAGTGATGAGCTTGTTAACCACATCCCCGAACACATCGGTCAGGCGGAAATCGCGCCCTTGGAAACGGTGAGTCAGCTTCTGATGATCGAAGCCCAAGAGGCGCAGAACCGTGGCATGCAAGTCATGGACATGAACCTTGTCCACCGCCGCATTGAAGCCGAAATCGTCCGACTCACCCAACGTCATGCCCGGACGAATCCCCCCGCCGGCCAACCACATCGAGAAACAATTGGGATGATGATCGCGACCATCATCACCGCCTTGCACCATCGGCGTCCGACCAAACTCGCCGCCCCAAATCACAAGAGTGTCTTCGAGCAGACCGCGCGCCTTGAGGTCTTGAATTAGAGCCGCATTCGCCCGATCCGTATCCATGCAGTTGCGCTTCAGATCGCCTGACAAATTTCCATGCTGATCCCAGGCCTCGTGGAAAATCTGAACAAACCGCGTACCCCGTTCGACCAGACGGCGAGCCAGAAGACAAGCTGTGGCATAGGTCGTCTTGCCAGGTGTGGCCCCATAGAGATCTAAGATGTGCTGAGGTTCCTGACGGATATCCATCAACTCCGGAGCACTCGACTGCATCTGGTAGGCCATCTCAAAAGAATTGATGCGCGTGGCAATCTCCGGATCGCCCACCCGACCCAGACGCTGGCGGTTGAGTTCTTGGATAGCATCCAACGTCTGCCGCTGAGACGTGCTGTCCACGCCCTTGGGATTAGAGAGGTACAGAACTGGATCACCGCCGCTACGGAAAAGAACCCCATTGTAGACGCTCGGCAAAAAACCTGCCCCCCAGTTGGAAGCCCCTCCACTCGTCCCCTTGCTGCCGGTCGAAAACACCACGTAAGCCGGAAGATTACTGCTCTCGCTGCCCAGACCGTAAGTCGTCCAGGCCCCCAAGCTGGGGCGACCGAACTGCTGGGAACCCGTATTCATGAAGATCTGCGCCGGGGCATGATTGAAAGCATCCGTGTGCATCGATCTCACGATGGCGATATCATCGGCCACCTTGGCCAAATGAGGCATGAGCTCGGAAATCTCCTGACCCGACTGGCCGTGTCGAGCAAAGCGGAACTTGGGTCCCAGCAGTTTGGCGTCCGGACTAATGAAGGCCGACCGATACCCCTTGAGCAATTCGGCCGGGGGCAGCTTTCCGTTCCACTTCGCCAACTCGGGCTTGTGGTCGAAGAGCTCCAGATGGCTTGGGGCCCCGGCCTGAAACAAATAAATCACTCGTTTCGCCTTGGCCGGAAAGGCCGCCGGCTTCGCCGCCAGCGGTTGAGCGCCGGCGATCCCCGGACTCACCGAAGCCGCCCGCGCCGAATCACCTAGGAGCGCATGTAAGGCCGCCATGCCCAAACCGACACCGCAATCCCGGAAGAACCACCGCCGGGTGAGGTGCGCCTGATGCTGGACCAACGCCTGCTGAAGGATGGAATTGGGGGTCATAAGATTCACTCCTTGGTGATTGTTTCGTCGAGATTCAAGAGGGCCCGAGCCACAGCAGTGTGCGCAGCCAAGGTCGCCGGCGTGACACCCGAGGGAAGCCCTGTCACCGGTTCGGACTTGCCCACAGCCATTTCAGCCGCGTTCAACCAACCCTCAGCTATCCGCGCCCGCTGCTGATTTAGAAGACGTCGAAGAGCCTTCAACTCCTCCGGCTGCGGCAATCGGCTCAACACCTGTCGGAACGCGAAGGTAATCCTCTGGTCATCCGTCTTGCCGCCCTCATTCACCGACTTCCGGGCCAGAGCCTGGGCTGCCTCAACAAACTGCGGTTCATTGAGCGAAGTGAGCGCCTGCAACGGTGTATTGGAGCGAAGTCGACGCACGCAGGACGCATCTCCATTGGGCGCGTCGAACGCCTGCAGCACCGGATAAGGAATACTGCGGAAGCGGAAGGTGTAGAGCGAACGCCGATAGCGGTCTGGACCGGTTTCCACCCGCCAAGTTTTGGGTCCATAGCTCGCCGGAGGCTGGAACAGAAACTCCGGAGCCGGAGGATAAACCGCCCGCCCACCGAGGGTGGGATTCATCAAGCCGGACACCGACAGAGCAATGTCCCGAACGATCTCACCCTCAACACGAAACCGCGGGCCTCGCGCCAACAACCGATTGTTGGGATCTCGCTCCAGCAAGACCGGACTCACACGACTGGATTGGCGGTACGCCGCCGAGCTCACAATGAGCCGGTGCAAGTGCTTGACGGACCAAGCAGCCACTCCGGGTTGCGAGGGCTGCATGAACTCGACCGCCAACCAATCGAGCAATTCCCGATTAGAAGCAGGGGGCGACTGCATCCCGAGGTCTTCAACGCTCTCCACCAGTCCGACCCCAAAATACTGCTGCCAGAGGCGATTGACGGCCACGCGTGCGGTCGTGGGCGAGCGGGGGTCCACCAACCAACGAGCGAGTGTGAGGCGGGAATCATCGGCACCGGCGGGCAACGAATGCAGGAATGCTGGCGTCCCATGAGTGACTTCGCGATCCGGCTTCAGCCAGTCCCCGCGCCGGAGCAGTCGGGTGGTCATGCGGCTTTCTCCCGGCCCCTGCCCTTGTCGCGCCGCGAACACTAGCGCCGGAGCCCCCTCCGGCCATTGCTTCCACAGTGCCTCGATCCGTGTGTTTACCTCGGCAAAGTTTGTCTGAGTGGTCCGCCAATAAGAGAACACCGCACCATTCTGAGCTGGAGACCGCCCCTCCGCCGGGGTCTTCATCACGATCTCGCGCACGGCTGCCGGCAGTGGATCCGCCACGGCGTTGGTGGCCGACGAAACCGAAAGACGGAACCGCCCTAAGTTGTGGGTCTGCAAATCATCCGAGTTCCATCCACCGTGTTCCTGGTGGAGCTCAAACTCGAGAATCGCCCCCTTTGGAAAAGAAACCGGCTTTTCGGCCACAAAAACCGCCTTGCGAGATTGGTTGCGTCGCCCCGGTCCCGCATCGATGCCCCAGGCCGTCTCTTTCTTGCCGTCGATAGCATGAGACACCGGACCGTAGGTGCGCTTTTTATCGGAGCGGTCGTCGAATTCTGCCTCCAAAGGTTTCTGCTCATTCGCAAAGTCGGCGGTCGCCTGAATAAACTTCACGGAGACCTTGTTGGTCGGATTTTCTGGATCCGTGGCGGTGACCTTGAACTCGCTGAGCGCGGCCATGCCGCGGATGGACCGTCCGGGCCCTTGGCAGGGCAAATTGGGATCGGTCAATTGCTCGAGACGGAACGCCGAAATGGAGGTGAGCCCATTCGTTCCCCGGAAGTGGGGTGCCCACTGAGTGGGGGCATAGCTGGCAGCACGAATCGACCCGTCTTCATATTGATAGAACCTCTCCCCTCGTTCTCCGACATGCTCGCAATGAACGACCGTCCACTCCGGCTGGTCGCCCCGCACCGAAGCCTCCCAAGCGGCCATGCGAACCTGCCAGTCGGCCGTGGTGTGACGAAGAATCTCCTCCTGTTCCCGGATCTGCCGCGCCAACTGATCACGCTGGAGTTGTTGCGAAGGGCTGTAGGCCACGACGGACGATTCGTGATCGTTGTTCAGGAAGGCGAAGAAGCGGTAGTACTCCTCCTGCGAAATGGGATCGTATTTGTGGTCATGGCATTGGGCGCACTGGATGGTAATGCCGAGCACCGCCTTGCCGATGCAGTCCATTCGATCAATGAGACCATCGATGCGAAACTGCTCGGGATCTGCCCCGCCCTCTTC
>SXXZ01000039.1 GCA_005789375.1 Verrucomicrobiales bacterium
CAACGATGGATTCCCTTCCTACTTGTTGCGCAATGACGGTACCCAGTGGTTGGACATCACCGAGGCCTCTGGTTTGGCTCCAAAGCGTCATCGGCGCACCTACAGTGCCTCGTGGTTGGACTTCGATAGCGATGGCGACTTGGACCTCGTCAACGTGAGCGACTTCGCGGGCCTAGATCTTTATCGCAACGACGGGCGGGGTCATTTCACCGACCTGACTCCCGAACTTGGCCTGGCGCGGCATGCCTTCGGAATGGCCCATGTAGTCTGGGACGCCAATCACGACGCGTTGCCTGATCTCCTCATGGTGGGGATGGACTCCCCGGTGGCTTCGCAACTGGAGGCCTTGGGACTGGGTCGGCCCGAGTTTCCCGGACACACAGTGCATCGAGGGGCCATGACTTATGGCAATCGGCTCTTCGTCGGTTCCAGAAGTCGCGGCATGGAATTGAGTCCACTCTCTGAGGACTTGCGTCGGGCCGGTTGGGCGTGGGGGGCTGCGGTGTTGGATTGGAACAACGACGGTCGAGACGACCTTCATTTGGTCAATGGACATGAGACCTTCGAAAGCCGATCTGAGTTCGAGCGTCAGTTCTGGCAGCACGATATCTACGTCGGCGGATCAACTCCCGATCCGGCGTCGCAGCTTTACTTCATGCAGGCCAATGAGCGCCGTCGGGCCGCCCGGCAGTCCTACGGTGGGTGGCAAGCCAACCGACTGTTCACCCAGACGGTCAGGGACTCCTTCGTCGAGAATGCTTGGATCCTTGGGGTGGCAGTGACCGAGGATTGCCGCAATGTGGTGGCCGGCGATTTTGACGAAGACGGGCGGATGGATCTGGCCTTAACGACTTACGAACAATGGCCAGTGACTCGCCAGAGGCTCCTGATCTTCCGCAATCGTTCCGTCAACGACGGACACTGGATCGGGTATCGGCTGAACGCTCCGGCTCCGGGTTCCCACCTGGAAGTAACCACCCGGGAGGGCATCCGGCGTCATTGGTGGGTCAACGGAGACGGCTACCGATCCCAGTCAGATACCGAGGCCCACTTCGGGTTGGGGCATGGTTCCGAGGTCCTCAAGGCGGAGTGGGTACGCCTCGGTGGCGCTCGCCAAGAGTTGCCCCGGACTCTCGACCGATGGCATCGGATTGGCCTCCGTCCTTGAGTCTGAGGCAAACCTTTACGAGGTTCTGTTGACAATCCCATCTCGAAGCGGTCCGTAACGGGCTGGATCCGTGCTGCAAACCCAGGAAGGGGGCCTTCATAGTCAAGGCGGCGATTCATGAGCTTTTTCGCTGAATGGGATTCCTATTGACCGCAAAGGCGTCTGTTGTGGACAACCTGAGGGACGTGACGGATCCGATCCGGCGCGACTCCGGAAAAACACATGGCGAGAATAGTAAGGAAGGCGGGCCCTGCGATCAAATCGGCGGCCAGTTCCAAATATGACGCGCACCACAAGGTGCTCAACACGACCTACGGCTCTTTCGCGGACTTGCGTCGCGAACTGGCCGACTCCAAGGAGAAGGTCTCCGAGCGGGAGAGCGTGCTGAAGCTCTTTGCCACCTGCATGGATCCTCAGAGGGCCTTCCTGCTGCTGGATGACTATCTCGAGAAGCTCTCCCTGAGCCGCAAGGACTTCGGCCAGTCGGAATGGTGGCCGCGGATGCAATCTTCGACGGGCAAACCCCGTCTGGAGGAAGTGGCCATGCTGTTCCTGCGAAACAATCGGTCGTTGCCGACCGAATTGCTCCAGTACGCCAACTTCGAAAAGTTTGCGGCCGTCGAACAGACTGAGAAGGAGACCGGCTTCGTTCAGGAGTTGGAGAACTGGCTCTTCCCTCCCAACCACACGCATCTGGACTCGCCGCGTGCGGCCCTGCGGGTCGTTTGTGAGCCGAAGCGGGAAGACGAGAACTCCAATCAGTGGCGTCTGGCCGTCCATTTCTTTTTGTTCCGTTCCCGCTCCGGCGAGAAAGAGCGCTTTGTTTCGGACCTGTGCGACCTGCGCACTCGTGCGGCTCACGAAGCCGAACTCTTCCCGGCCGAAGACTGGCAGGTGATCGACTGGTTGCATGGGCACTGGTCGGAGAAGGTGCCCGAAGGGGAGGTTATGCTACTCGACGGCCCAGACTTGCTGACATGGCTTGCCAAGTGGGGCCACGGACTGCGGCTCGAGCTGCTGGGTAAGGCGACCAACATTGATTTTGTGGGACGGGTGGCCGAATTGAAGCCGCGACTGGAGACCATTGAAGGCGAGATGAGTTTTACTCACGTGCTGTCATTGCCCAATGGGGTGAACCAGCCCTTGCCGGAATGTCAGTTCTTTGTCGGAGAGCCTCCGCTCGTGTTGGTGGGCAACGAGTTCTTCGTCTTGCGCCATGCGCCTCCGGCCACACTGCTGGGCCCATGGGCTCAGCGTCCGGTGGTGCCGGTGAAGCGGTTATCTCAGCGCCTGCTCACCGAATTGCGCCGCACTCAGGCCAAGGAGCAACCCAACGCCAACTGGAGCGAGTTGTGCGAGACCCACTCGGCCCGCCCTCAGTTCACCTTCGAACTCGCCGACGAGGTGGTCCGTGTCCGTCTCTTAGCCATCAGTGAAAAGGACGCTTCCGAGTGGCAATGGAACGGCCACGAATGGACTCGGGTGGTGGAGCGCCAGGGAACCGAGAACCGTCCGGAACTCCTCGACGATGTTCGGCTGCTGCCGGCGATCCATTGGCTACAGCAGGCCGATTGGTTTACTCCAGAGCCAGGTCTTTGGGTGCTCGATGCCAATGAGAACTGCCTTTCTCAGTTGGCCACGGCGTGGTTCGACCGCCCCAAGGAGGCCGACTACTTGGGCAACCCCAGCTTCCAGCGACTCTTCCTCAACCGGCGACTCGTGAAGCCCAAGCTGGTGCTCAAGGGTTCCGGTATCGACTGGTTGTCGGTGAGCGCCGAATGGGAGGCCGAGGGCATGAAGCTCTCTAAGGCTGACTTGGAACGACTGGCCGCGGCCACCTCGCGCTTCGTCAAGCTGCCCGACGGCGGCTGGGTGGAGTTGGACATCGACGCCAACCGCAAGGCTCATGAGATGGCAGCCACTCTGGGACTCGAAGGGCTCTCGGCGGACGCCCAGAAAACGTCCTTGGTCCACGCGACTCAGTTGGATGAAACAACCTTGGATGCCCTTGGAGCCAACAAGGTGGTTGCCGAATTGCGGGCCAAGTTGGCCAATTTCAAGGGGGTGCCCGAGACGAAATTGCCGGCAAGTATTTGCGCCGAGCTGCGACCTTATCAGCAGGAGGGGTTCAACTTTTTGGCCAACCTCACCCGGCTTCGTCTGGGTGGTATTCTGGCGGACGACATGGGCTTGGGTAAAACCCTCCAAACCTTGGCTTGGCTCACCTGGCTGCATGAGAATGCCGCTAAAAAAGACAAAAAACCGTCGTTGGTCCTGTGTCCGGCCTCGGTACTGCACAACTGGCGTCGTGAGGCCGAGAAGTTTGCCCCGAACCTTAAGGTGCTGGTGCTTCAGTCGGGCCAGCAGCGACACAATTTGCGCAAGCAAATCCCCGACGCCGATATCGTGGTCACCAACTACGCCATCCTCCGCCGAGACTTGGAAGAGTTGGGCAAGTTCCACTTCCGCGCCCTGGTACTCGACGAGGCTCAATTCATCAAGAACCCGACGGCTCAGGTGACGGTTGCTGTGAAGGAAATCGAGGCCGATCACCGTTTGGCACTCACGGGTACTCCGCTGGAAAACCGCATGCTCGACCTCTGGTCGATCGTCGACTTCTCGCAGCCGGGATACTTGGGCAACCAGCAGAACTTCAATGAAGTCTACGAGGCCAAGGGTGATGGCCCCGAATGGGATGGCTCAGCCAAGCGCCGTCGCCTGAGTGCCAAGCTACGCCCGATCATGCTGCGCCGCCTTAAGAAGCAGGTGGCTAAAGACCTACCCGACCGCATCGAGGAGCGCCGCGACTGCGAATTGGACGACGATCAGCGCAAGCTGTACCTGGCCGAGCTGCGCCGCAGCCGCGAGCAGGTTATGAAGACCATGCAGGAGAAGGGTGTGGCCAAGTCCAAGATGCACGTCTTGGCGGCGCTCACCCGCCTGCGCCAGATCTGCTGCCATCCAAGGCTCGTCGGCAACGACTGCGTTTCGGGCAAGACCGAGACGCTCTTCGAGCTGCTCGAGCCCATCTTGGCTTCCGGCAACAAGATCCTGCTCTTCTCCCAGTTCGTGGAGATGCTGAAGCTCCTCGAGGCCGCCTGCCGTGAGCGGGGGATCAAGACTCACATCCTGACCGGCGAGACCAAGGCGCGTATGGAGGTGGTCAATGCCTTCCAAGCCGATCCGGATCCCTGCGTGTTCCTCTTGTCGCTCCGCGCGGCGGGCACGGGGCTGAACCTCACCAACGCCAGTTATGTGGTGTTGTACGATCCGTGGTGGAACCCGGCCGTCGAGGCGCAGGCCATCGACCGCTCGCACCGCATCGGTCAGACTCAGACCGTGATGGCCTATCGGTTGATCACTCCGGGTACCGTGGAGGAAAAAATCTGGGACCTCCAGCAGCGCAAGTCGGCCACCATCGCCGACGTGCTCGGCGAGGAAGGGTTCGCCAGCAACCTGTCGAAGGACGACCTCGAGTACCTCTTCAGCGAGGACTAATCGGAGGTTTGTTTGGAAAGCATCGGGGCCGTGCGGGCCGTTTTAAACGGATCGCACGGCCTCAATCGTTTGCAGCAGGCCAAGGCCCTTGGTTTGTTCTTGAGACTGGGGAGGGGCCGTGAAGCCGATCCCGGTCTTAGAGCCTGTCTGAAAATGGGGAGGGGTCCTGCGGCTGGGCCTGTTAGGGTTCGTAAAGTCCGGCCTCGCGGAGTTGCGCCTTGAAGGCCTCCACACGCGCCGGGAAATACCGCTGGACGATGCGTTCGACCTCCGGCTTCCAATGCCCCTCGACCGTGTAGGTTTCGAAGGATCCCTCCTTGTAGCGATGAATTCGGTTCCGGTAATCGCCCCACCGCAGGGCCTCCGCAAATAAGGCCGGTTCCAAATGTTTGGCCATCGAGCGGTATCGGGCGGCCGCGGCGTCGGCCGAAAGAGCGGCCCCCGGGGCCATGTGCTTTCTGGCTCGGGTTGCGAACTCACGGCAGAAGTTCGGAGACTGGCGGAGCTTTTGAAAAATGCGGGTCGGCGATTGGTCGTCGTCGTCCTTCAGGCGATTGTCCTGAGGGTCTTCGAGGGTTCGCTCCCCGTCCCAAACTAGAAACTGCCATAGACCCGGAGGATTCCGACGTCGGGCCGCGTACCAATTGGATGAGCGGTCCCAATCGCCGTTGGCGCCGTACAAGTTCAGCAGCATGAAATCAATGAAGGCAGGTACATCTAACTCGGCGCGGAGGGCCTTCTCAGTCACCTCATTGGTAATGCCTGCGTTGATCAACCGCATCAACCGATCCCAGGCGATGGTGTCGCCGGAGAGCACCTTGTCGGCGTTGCGTGCATCGTAATCGACGCTTCGCCCGCCCCAGGTCCGGGCTGCGAAGCCAGCGTCCGGGCGTTCGCACAAATCGTAGATGCCCCAATAGAGGCCATTGAGATGCAAATGCACGGGGCGGCTGCGGGAGGCTGAATGACCCATCACCGAATAGGTCGCCCGCATCCAAGGGTCTCGCAGGTAGTCGGCGCTCCGACGTTCTTTTCCGTCCCAGTGCAGCCAGGAGTGATTGTTGCCGGCGCGGAGAATGAACTGATCAAGGCTCCCCTCTTGCCCGGGGACCAATGCGTTTTTGAGGGACGGCAGCCCATAGCGGGAACGGAAGACGACCCGGAAGGAATGCTTCGGTGATTCCTTGGGACGGCGATTCCATCCCCCCTGAATCCTCAGACCGGCCTGAACTTGAAAACCCGGGCCGCGGGGGGAAGTCCGAAAGGTGAGTTGGACAGGCCGTTCCCAGGCGTCCCCGGATTCTTGGGTATGCCGGTAGAGCCCCCGCTCCTCGCCATAAAGATCTTCGTTCTTCAGGTTCAAAAACAGATGGGGAAGGGCCTCGAGGGCCTCTTGCAGTCGTTGTTCAGTTTTGGCCGCCCCATCGGCCGGCACCGACATCCGGTACCAGGCAGGTGCTTCCCAGCCGTCTTCGCGCCCCCAAATTGTAGGCAATCCTGCTCCGTCTTGCCGCAGGATCTCAGCGACCGAGAACACCGAGGTTGGCGGGGGAGTAGGAGGCGCCTCGGCCCCGGACCGCAGTACGAGAACAACTGCGAAGAGAATCAGGGAGAGAAGATCGCGGAGGTATCGGCGCACGAAAAAAAACGTGGGCTGCTTCTGGCTGAAAGGCACGCGTCGAACGGCCATAAAGATCTCAGCCTGTTGCCTCAAAACTTTTGATCCACTGGGGGATTGGCGTGGCGGAGGGGCATGAGGTCGTTGCCTCCCAAAGGGTGACACCGGCTAAGAGACGGGATACCGATGGATCCATCGAGCTCCCTGGAAAGGACCGATCTCCGAGCGGTCCATGTCTGCGGTGGTCCATTTCTGCGGACGTTGGCGCTTTCAGAGAGGTCTCCCCACCTCGGAGGTTCCCGGGTAAGGCTGAGTTTGTGGTAGGACTCCTGGCTGCAGCCCAATGACCTCCGAGGTAGGGACCGATCTCCGAGCGGTCCGTCTGAGGGCGCTGGAAACCCTGGAGACTAGCGACCGCAGTTTGGGCCTGGGCCTGGCGCTTTCAGAGAGATCTCTCCCCACCTAGGGAGCTTGTCGGAGGTGTTGCGAGTCGGTCGGCGATTGCCTCGACAGGGGGCAGAGTGGGGGCGAGTTTCTACTCGTATGACCGTTCGGGACACCTTGTCGTGGATCACCCAGACGCTTCAATCTGCCGGCATCGAGTCCGGAGAAATCGAGGCGTGCTGGATGCTGTGGCAATTGACCGGTTCCAGTCCGGTTCAGTTGCGTTTGCGGGGTGACGTATTGGTTTCTCGTGAGCACCGCCAACAGTTGGAGACTTGGGTGCAACGCCGCTGCCAGCGGGAACCGCTGCAACACATCTTGGGCACGGCTCCGTTTCTCGAATGGGAGATTGAAGTCTCCGGTGATGTTCTGGTGCCAAGGCCCGAGACCGAGGTACTGGCCTTGAAGGCTCGGGATTGGCTTCGACAGCGGGCCGGTGGCATTGCGGGTCGCGCCTTGAAGGCCCTCGATATCGGCACGGGATCTGGTTGCCTGGCGATGGCCCTGGCCGGCATTCCAGGGGTATCCGTCCAAGCGATCGATGTATCGGAAGCGGCTTTGCGAATCGCCCGATCCAATGCGGCCCGGCTTGGATTCAACGGCATTGATTTTTTACATCGCGACCTGAGGAGTCTTGGCGCGACTGAGTTCCAGAATTTGGACCTGATCGTGTCCAACCCCCCGTACATTCCCACCGACGAAATCTCCCGATTGGATCCCGAGGTGCGCGACCACGATCCCCGACTGGCCTTGGACGGTGGGGCCGATGGTTTGGAGTTCTACCGCATCCTAGCCAAGTTGGGTCAGCAGTGGTTGAGCGCCTCGGGCTGTCTCCTGTTGGAGTTCGGGGACGGTCAGGCTCCGGCCCTGATCCGGCTCTTTACCGAAGAGGGTTGGGGCGAGATTTCAGCAGAGAAAGACTTGAGCGAGCGCGAGCGGATTCTCATCGTCTACCCATCGGCCGCCCGTGCGATCTGAATCCACCAACCCACGCGGGCATCTCCGGTTCCTCAATCCATGGATAGTTTTTTGATCGAAGGCGGACTCCCCCTGAACGGAGAAGTGACCATCAGCGGCTCGAAGAACGCTGTGCTGCCCATTCTTGCGGCAACGTTGCTCACCTCTGAAACCTGCATCATCCGTCGGGTGCCCGACCTGAGCGACGTTGGTTTCATGCTTAAGATCCTTCAGTCCCTCGGAGCCGAGGTGACTCAGGACGGTAGCACTTTGACCATTCGAGCCGCGAACATCTCCGGCCGCGGTGATTACGAATTGATCCGCAAGATGCGGGGATCGATCTGCATTCTTGGGCCTCTTTTGGCACGCCTGAAGGAGGCCGTGGTGTCGTTGCCGGGCGGTTGCGTGATCGGCACGCGCCCCATCGACTTGCACCTCAAGGGGTTGCGGGGTCTGGGTGCTCAGGTTGAGGTGGAAGCCGGCTATGTGCGGGTGCATGCCTCGCGTTTGGAAGGTCAGATGATCTTCCTCGGCGGTCGCGTGGGTCCCACGGTTTTAGGAACAGCCAACTTGATGATGGCCGCCACACTGGCTGTCGGCATCACCGTCATCGAGAGTGCCGCCTGCGAGCCCGAAGTGGTGGATCTGGCCGACTTCCTCATTTCCATGGGGGCGAAGATTACCGGCGCGGGCAGTCCTACGATCACCATCCACGGGGTGAAGGAGCTACACGGTGCCGATCACGAAGTCATCGCCGACCGTATCGAGGCCGGCACCTTCGCGGCCGTGGCTGCGGCGACGGGCGGTGAAGTTATTTTGCGCGGGGCCCGCGCCGATCACCTCGGAGCAGTCCTGGACAAGCTCCAAGAGGCCGGTGCGGAGATTCGCCGGGGGGCTGGAATGTTGACGGTCCGGGGTACGGGTTCCATCAAGCCCATCGACATCACCACCATGCCGTACAGCGGCTTCCCCACCGACATGCAGGCCCAACTAATGGCCTTGGCCTGTCAGGCTCCGGGGACGAGCATTATTACCGAGCGCATCTTCGAGTCGCGATTCATGCATGCCTCAGAACTCATGCGTCTGGGTGCAGATATTGCCATCGAGGGCCCCAGTGCCATCGTCAAAGGAGGGCGACCTCTGAGTGGTGCTCCGGTCATGGCCTCTGATCTTCGGGCGTCGGCGGCGCTGGTCATCGCTGGGCTTGCAGCCAAGGGCAGCACTCAAGTTCACCGAGTCTATCATTTGGATCGCGGCTATGAGCGTATGGAGCTGAAACTCCAGAAGCTTGGGGCTCGGATTCAGAGAATTCCCGGGGAGTAAGCGGCGGATCTTGGGGGTGGGTGATGAAGGGTGTGCTCCATGAAATTCGTGCTGCTATTTTTGTTGGTGGCCACGGTGGGATTCGGTGTTTACCGGATCTCGCTGGTCTACCGTTCGATACCCTCTGACGGGCAGGCCCGAGAACAGGCCCGTGAGAACGCTGCCCCAGTGGTGGGCGATGAATCCCTGCCCGCCCTGTCACCGCCGTTGGAGGCCTCGTTGGCGAGCGCCACGCAGGCCGGTCCGCAGGCGCTCCGTCAATGGCTCAACCAGAATGGGGCATGGGTTCCCGAGCCCCGATTATCGGCTATCCAATTGGACTACGCGCAAATGCTAGTCCGCAACAACCCGGCCGAGGCCCGTCGGCTTTACGCCGCGGTGAAGGCACGAACGCCGGCCAACTCACCCTTGGCTTCCCGACTGAAGCAGCTTTCCCGAACGTTTGAGTGATTCCATGGACATTGTTTTCAACTGCCCCCATTGCGGCCTCAGTCTCGAGGTCGACCAAGACGCCGCCGGTCAGCAATTCGACTGCCCGACCTGCCAAAAATCGGTGACCGTGCCGACTGCGGCAGCCGTACCGAACCAGACGGCTTTGACGGAGACCGCTGGCCCGACTCCGTCACCGCGTGATGAAAAACGCATGGCGGTTCCGGCCTCCCAGAAACCGATCGAGTCCCTCATCCAAAAGCCCAACAAGTCGCTGGAACTGGCGGCCAAGGAGTCAAAGCCGGGGATGCGGGTGAAGACCATCCGTCATTCCGACTGCAAGGAAGTCGGTAAGGACACCTTCGACGAAGTGGTTTCGGACTTTCTCAACAAGATCGGCGATCAAGCCCTCGTGAGCATAACCCCCATTAACTACAGCTACCTCGATATCGCCACCCAGAAGCTCCTGGCCGACTTCGGGGTGATGGTGATTTACCGGGGCTGAATTTATCGGGGCTAAAGAAGCACCTCTCTGCCTTCCGCTCTAAATCCCGCACCATGGGAGCTCCCGGTCTGACGCCCTGGCTGGTAATCGCTCTCCGGGTGATTTCCAACCCGTGCTCAAACGCCCTCCAAAAGGCCTTGGCCGGAGGAGGATGGCCGGCGCCGGTCCTGCTGGCCTTCACGCATGGGGTGCTCGGTCCGGTGGCTATGGTGATTTTGCTTCGGGCCGGCGATTCGCTGAGTTGGGTCTTTTGGTTGTGGAGCTTGCTGTCGGCCGCCCTGGCCGTGGCGGCCAATTGGCTCATCATTGAGGCTGTCCGGCGCTCGGACCTGTCCCTGTTGGGTCCCATCAACGCCTACAAGCCCTGGGTGAGCCTCGTTCCTGGTTGGTTCTTGCTGGGGGAACGGCCTGAGGGTTGGCAATGGGTGGGCATGGGATTGGTGTTTTTGGGCAGTCTTCTCCTGGGGGGAACGGGAGGTAGGAAGGGGCGTCCGTGGGAGCTGTTTCTGGATCGTGGTGTCCAGCTACGTTTTCTGGCCCTGGTATTTTCGGCGGCCGAGGCCGTGACATTGAAACGGGCGTTGGCAGTTTCTGATCCGGTACGGGCCTTTGCCGGATGGGTGCTGTTGGGTTTTCTGGTGGCTGCCCCGTTCGCTTGGAAAGCCCGCGCAGCCTGTCCCCAAGCCGGGACCGTGGCCCTGGGTAGTTTGTCGGCTGGGTTGGCGCTCGCGTTGACGACGGGGCTGATGCAAGCCAGCACCTTTGTGGTCCTAGATCAGCTGCCGACAGGGATCGCGTTGTCGTTCTTTCAGTTGTCTGCGGTGCTGAGCGTATTCTTGGGATGGGCCTTTTTTGGTGAGACTCAGTTTGCTCGCCGGCTGGCTGGAGCCTGCATCATGGCGCTGGGATCCGCGCTCCTCGTGGCGGCCCGATGAATTCCAGGCCCGAGGCCACGGTGTCGCGTTTCTCGGCGTGACAGACTGCCCGACGTGTTGTTCATTGTGCGAAGCATGAAACGAGTCCTTTTCGCGCTGGCCGCCGCGCTTCTCTGCGGCCTCGCCGTGTCTGCCGAAGACAAGGCTCCCACCAAAACTGACAAAAAAGAAACCCCAGTGAGCAACACCACCAACGAGGTCGCCGTCATCAAGACCGTTGCCGGCGACATGGTCATCGAGTTCTGGCCTGATGTG
>SXXZ01000269.1 GCA_005789375.1 Verrucomicrobiales bacterium
CATCCCAGACCATCCAACCAGGCTAGTCCTTGGGCTAAGACACGCCGGAGGCACTACGGCTCGCTTGGCGGCCACAGCCACGGTGAAGCCAAGGAATCTAGGAAATGGCCTCCCACCGCCGCCCGTACAGCTCGGCCGTCGCCACTTCACCTCTCCAACGGACAAGATGTGAGGGCACCATGTTTTTTCCGGCAGGAAATCTGGAAAAGCGCCAACCCGTCAGTGGGGTCATCCGCCCCTGAACCACGGTTTCGATTCCGGGGCTGAAAACCCAATGAAACGGGGCTGATCCGGGCGGCTCCGTAGGACACTCGTATGACAGTGGCCTGGAAAACTGCGAATTTGCTGAGCAAAAAGATGGAGCGGGTGAAGGGAATCGAACCCTCGTCTCAGGCTTGGGAAGCCCACATTCTACCATTGAACCACACCCGCACTTGGAAACACCAACATCCAAATCTTAGCCATAGGACGGTCAGGAAGCAACGGCGGAGTTGCGGGGCAATCCCGGTCCCCCGGTCTTTGACGGACGGTCGCGTCCGAAGTCAAAGCCTCGTGAGGACGATCCTCGATGCAAAAGAGAAACAAGGGGCCGGCCTGGCCCGCCGTTCGGATCCTAGCGTTCGGATCCTGACTTTCGGGTCCTAGCGTTCGGGTCCAATCAAGACAAACCGGGTTCCGCCGCAGTGGTGCCACGGGTTCTGCGGATGCGGGCATGGAGCGCCTCGCATCCGCAGATGATCGCCTCTCGCGAGCCTGCCTGCCGACCAACCCTTTAGTTCTTCGGCTGGATGCCCTTGGGGGCGTCGGTGGCCGCGGGCTTGGCTTCGGCGCCGATGGCGAAGAGGTGGGTCTGGCTGGCCACGTACATGGTGCCGTTGGCCACGATGGGGGTGCTGTATACAGGAGCCCCGAGGTTGGTCTCGCTCAAGACTTGCGCCTTGGCTCCGCCCTTGGCGGCCAATACCACGAAGTCACCGTCCTCGTCGCCGACATACACTTTACCGTCAGCCACCAGGGTCGAACCCCACATGTGGGCCTTCATGTCGTACACCCAGTGCAGCTTGCCGGTCTCGGCGTCGAGGCAGTGCACGAAGCCGGAGAAGTCGCCGATAAAAAGCAGGCCCGTGGTCGGGTCAATGCTCACGCTGGAGATCGATCGCTTGATGCCTTTGTAGTCCCACACGATGCCGGTCTGGCTGAGGTCGCCCTTCTTGGTGGCGTCGAGGCAAACCAAACGGCCCACGCCTTCACCGTGCTCAGGATCTTGGCCCGTGGCCACGTACACGCGGTTCTTGTAAAAAACCGGGGTGGAGTTGATTTCGCTGGGACCTTCGGCGGCGGGGTACTTATAGGCCTTGCCCGACTTGTCGGCTTTGTACTCGGGCGGGTTGAGGTCGGCCCAGAACACCTTCTTGATGTAGTCGGTGTCCTTGTCTTCGTCACGGTCGAGCGGCGCGCCTGGCAAAATGGGGACGATCTTGGATCCACTGCCCTTCTGCGGCTTGGCGTCGAGGGCGTAAACTACGCCGTCGCCACCGCCGAAGAAGACGAGGTTCTGGCCACCCACCTTACCGGTCGAGGGCGAGGTCCACTGGCCATGGAAAATTCGCGGGCCAACGCCCACGTTGTCTTCTCCGACCAGCTTGCCAGTCTTGGCGTCGAGCGCGATGAAGCTCGGGGAAGTCGGCGACGGGATGTTGACGTGGGTCCAGTCCTGACCGTTCGAGGTGCAGATGTAGAGGATGCCGTCGACCATGAGCACCGAGCTGTTGGAGGCGTTGTGCGGAAACACACCCAGCTCATCCATCATGTCGTAGCGCCAAATGAGGTCGGCGTCCTGCTTGGAGGGATCGACCGGCGCGGACTCCTTCGGTGTGTCCTTGGCCATGTACTTGGCCTCGTCGGTGTACGGGCCTTCGTTGCCATTGGCCATGCCTTCGGTGTCGAGGCACAGCACCTCGCAGCGACTGGTGACGATCCAGAGCCGGTTGCCCACCACCAGCGGCGAGGCCAGGAGTCCCAGGCTCTCCCAGTCGTTGACCTTGCCCGACTTGAGCTTGGGAACCACCAACTGCCACAGAAAGGCTCCGGTCTTTTCGTCGAAGCAATACAAGATCGAGCGGTCACCCACCTGCTTCTTGTCGCGGGGCGACTCGTTGTTGGTGCCCACGTACACCTTGCCGCCGGCGACCACCGGGTTGCCGTAGCTCTGCGAGCCCAGCTTCACGGCCCACTTCACTCCCTTGGTGGTGGCCAGGTCGATCTCCTCGGTGCCGGTCTTCAGCTTGCCCGGCTCAAAGCGATCGGGCAGGCCCTTGGCGGGCGAGTAGAAGTTGCGGCCCGGATCGTTGCCGCCCCATTGGGGCCAATCTTCGGCGCGCGCCAAAAGGCCGGCACTCAGCAGTGCGGCGGTGAGAAGCGGAAGTGCGTTCATAGATGGGGAAATGAAACGGAATTTCGTTCAGTCAGGCAAAGAGTGTCGGAGAGAGTTGAGCAAGGGTCGCTCAGTTGGCGGTGACGCGGATGTTGTCGACGGCCACGCGCATCTCTTGGGGCGAGAATCCGTAAAGGCCCGGAGAACCATTGGCATGGGCCTTTTTGTGGGGCACTTCGATGGTCCAAGTCTCGGGCTCCGGGTCACCCTTCTTCCAAGCCTTACCGCGCACGATGCCAGAACCGTCGGCAGCCACGTCAACGCGGGTCTTGAGGTGGTACCAGGTTTCCGGGGCCCACTTGAAGGGCACGGCCACCTTGATGCGCTCTTGGTTGGAGTTGACCTCCAACTGTTGGGAATTGCCCTTTAGAATAATGGCGTAGCGCTGATTGATGACGCCGACTTCAGACATCTTGCGCTTGTTGCCTTCGCTCAAGACCTCGGCCTCGACCGTGTAGTTCTTCATGTCAGGGAAGCCGAAGAAGACCTGGCCGCGCTGGAAGAGCTTGTTTTCGATGGTTTTAACGAGGGCCTGATTGGTGCCGCCGGCCGCATCTTTGCCGCGCACTTCGAAGCGGAACCGGGCGGAGTTCCACGGGAGCGGCGGATAGGCGAAGGGCGTGGGCGACTCCACTGTGTTGGTGGTGATGTTGGTCAGGGCGAAGGTCTGGAAGTTCTGCACCAGCGGCAACCCAGGCAGCACGCGACCCTTGATAAAGCCCGAGATCGCCTTGCCGTCGGGACCCTGAAGAGTGGCCTTGAACTGGCCAGCGCTGCCGGCCGGGGCCATTTCGGCGACCAATTGGCCTGCCGCATTAAAGGATCCCTTGAGGGTGGCCTTGACGAGAGCGGTGGGCGGGATGAACGGCTCCCACTTGAGAGACTTCGGATCAACGCTCTCGGCCACGG
>SXXZ01000270.1 GCA_005789375.1 Verrucomicrobiales bacterium
AACGGGGGCCGTCTCAATAATTTGAGTGATGCCTCGGCGTGGAGGTCAATAGCGATTCTGTCGAAGTCGGAGACCGGAACACGACCCGATCGAAGTCTCCCACTACTCGAGCGCACACTGGATCGCCCAAAGATGCCGATCGCGATTCTGCCGGTTGTTGGTTTTGATCAACAGTTGATTGTCTCCCTTGTTGATCGTGATGGGGATTTTCACCGATTTAAACTCATCGGCGTGATCGAGCGCGGCCACCTTGCGGCCGTTCAAATAAACGACGGCCCAGTTATCTAAGCCGAGGCTCAGCTTGGCAGAACGCTTCGAACTGCTAACCAGAGAAGCGCGGACGTAGAAGGACTGTTCGGTGCGCGGATACGGGTAGCGCGTCTGATACACGCCTTCGAGACGAGTCCAGCCGTATTTGGGCGTGAGAGAGTGGCTCGTGAATTTCTTTTCACCCCATGCAAACGTGTCGGGCCAGACTCCTTGCGACAACTGCCGTACAAGATTCTCCTCAGGCTTTTGGAACGCCTCAAGGGTGTTGCCGTCGGGGAATGGGCCGACCACCTGCCATCCTTGCGGGGTCACGATGGCCGGAGCCTTCGATCCCAAGACCTTGTAGAAGTATGAAACCGCCTCGTAATCGTCCGGACGCGCGGCGGAAGTAAAAATTAGCGATGACCGGAACAGGATTGGGTCGGGGCCAAAGAAGCGGTAGAAAACGCCGCTTTGATGGGTGCGCCCACGGTTGTCTCGATAGGGGCATCCGGCCCAGCGGGTTTGATACTGATTAAATCCCCAGGAGAACCCGAAGTCGTCTTCAACATTGTGGCCGCAGATCACATGGGGATCGGTCTGCCCATCCATGAGCAACCGCGTTCCGCCATTGTGGAAGACCATGTCGCTGTGATCCCGCTGGCGCCAACCCATGACATAACCGGCGAGGAATCCGGTACCCTCAGTTTCTGCAATTGGGAAAGGCTCGGTCGGCTTGCCGGGTTGCGCGATGTTGCGCTGCGCATGGAAGCGCAGTGGCGTCAGCCTCACCTCGTTCGAATACTGCTGCCAGTCGATCATGCCGCCACCCGATTTGGGGGAATCTGCACGCAGCACGATGCGACAGCCTTTGGAGAACGGGATAGGCAGATAAAGATTCCATCCGGGGGACGCCTTAGTGGGTATGTGTACGTCGTTGGTGATGGTGAAGTTCGGGAAGTTCACCAACCCAGCACTGTCCATGTGGTAATCCTCGAAACCCAGCAGTGCGCCGAAGAACGAGCGGAATGGCATCCGGGTCTGGGGTTCAGCAGCACCATCGACGGTGATCTCAATGGACAAATCGTCGATCGCTTTGTCGCCAAACACGAACCACATATGGCGCACACAGCCCGCTCCTGTGGCATTGAAGATCTCTACAGGCTGCCCCGCTGTCAGGTTGAGGTTGGCCGAAGTGCGCCGGGCACGGAAGTCGGTAGGCAGTTGCAACAAGGGGACTGCCGGATCGGCGTAGGTGGGCGGAAAAGGGGCCAACTGTTGCACCCGGGCGCCGAAGGCCGGAAGAGCGGCCATCACAAGGATCCAGATCCCGAGGACCACTCCTAAATGGGGGAATCGATTCAATGGGTGGGTTCGCATACGGGTGATCTCGTGCTGTTTCTAAGGTCGTGGGTTTGAATCACCCTAGCTAAAAGGGTTGTCATCAGCCGAGTCGTGAGTGTGCTCGCGATGGTGCCAACTGAGAACCCCGAAACAGCAGCGGAAGGTGACTTTAGACGCCTGAAATGGATTTCTAAAAAGAGCTCAACAGAGAATTCGCGCACGCTCGGGGTCTACCGGTGCGCGCAAGGTCATCCGGGCTGGACGCTTCACGCCGTCCTGAAGGATTTCGTACCGACCCGCCTCGAGCCACGCGGTGTCCACGCCGAGCGCAGCCTCCTCGGGCGGACGCTTGATGTACGCCATCGCCACCGGCGCCAAGAGCGTCGGCGAATAGGCGGCGCTGGAGGTGTATCCCGCCAAACGCCCATCCCGGAACACGGGCTCGTTGCCCCATAAGGTCACGGTCGGGTCGTCGCAGTCCATAACCAGAGAGACCAAGCGCTTGCGCAGCGGGCCCCCTTTGAAGCTCAGCAAAGCGGGTTTGGCCAGGAAGTCCCGGTTCCAGTCCACCGCGAAGGACAAGCCCGCCTCGAACGGGTTTTCGTCGACCGAGAGCTCGTGGCCCCAGGCGCGATACGCTTTCTCAATCCGGAGGGTATTGATGGCGTAAGTCCCGGCTGGGCCGATGCCCTCGGGTTTCCCTGCCTCCGACAGCGCTGTCCAGACAGCGGCCATCGACGATGCAGGCCCGTGCAGTTCCCATCCAAGCTCGCCGACATACGTCACCCGGAGAGCCCTCACGGGTGATGGCACACCAGCGATGCGAATCTCCGCGCTGTGGCCGAAGGGAAACGCTGTGGCAGACAGGTCGGTCTCCGTCAGCCGCTGCAAGACAGCCCTCGACTGCGGCCCCATGATGGACACCACACCGAACACGTCGGTCACGTCGGTGAGTCGGAGCTGAGCTTCCCGGGGAATAGTGCGGAGGATCCAATCGGCGTCGTGACGCACCTGCTGGGTTGGAGCGATGCAGTAGAAACAGTCGTCGGCCACACGCACGATGGTCACATCG
>SXXZ01000271.1 GCA_005789375.1 Verrucomicrobiales bacterium
AGCGTGTCTGCCGGCAGGCGCTGCTCGGAGAGAATTATTGGCCAATCCAACGGCGACGACGGACGCGCGCCGTGAGACCCCTTCACCAAGCTGGCATCCAAGGGGATGACATCCATGAGCATGCGGAATCCGAGTTTCTTCTGCAGCAGTCGCCCCAAAATCTTTAGCTTCGCGGAGGGAATCGCCGGGTCCAGGAAGAGTTCCACCGGATCGTACCCGGGCTTGCGGTGGATATCCACGCAGCGTGCAAAATCCGGCGCCTTAGCGTCGTCGAGCCAATGGTAGTAGGTGAACCAAGAATCCTCCTGGGCAACAGCGATCAGGTCACCAGAGCGGCTGTGATCTAAACCCAGAATACGCTTGTCCGCCGGACCATAGACCTCCGCCACCCCGGGGGTTTCCAAAACCACCTCGCGGACTTTGTCTTCGATCGAAGGATCGTTGACCACGATGTGTGCCACCTGATGGTCGGCCACGGCGAACGCCTTGGAGTTTCCGATGTCGGGGAGTTCGAGTCCTAACTCCTCCTTAATGGTGACCCAACCACGCTCCCGGAAAATTCGGTTGAGGTGTACCGGTCGAGACACTGGGGTAATGCCGTACTCGCTGAGAAGAATGGGCTGGACCCCTCGCGCAGCAAAGAAGTCCAAGAGATCTCCCACGATCGCATCGATCCGACGCAGATCATCGGCCACCGCAGGATGCTGCGGGCCCAACCGTTGAAGGTTGTAATCGAGGTGCGGCAAATAGACGAGGTTCAGCGTCGGAGAGTGCTTCTTCTCAATCCACTTGGCCGACCCGGCGATCCAGCGAGTGGCCGCATCAGGAGCACCCTGCGGAGACTTCACGCCGGCAGCGGGCCCCCAGAAGGTTGCGAACGGAAAGTCGCCCAAGGCCTTCTTCAAGGCCGGGCGCAAATCGTAGGGCCAAGTGTAGACATCGAAGAACTTGCGTCCATCGGCCGGGTACATCGGCCGGGGCGTCACCGACCAGTCCGCGCCCGAGTACATGTTGTACCACCAGAACATCTTCGCGCAGGTGAAACGCGGGTCCCGGGCCTTCAACTCATCCCAGATCTTGGGGGCTTGGACTAGGTGATTAGACTGCTTCCAAAACTGAACCTCCGAGAGCGAACGGTCGTACCAGCCATTGGCTACGATTCCATGCTCCGAGGGGCGTCGGCCGGTGAGGTAGTCGGACTGGGCGGTACATGTCACCGCCGGTATGGCTGGATCGATCGAGGCGTGGTGCCACCGCTGGCGCAACGCGAACAACCGCGGCGTGTGGGGACCGATGTGTCGGTCACTGAGACCAACCACGTTGAGGACAGCAATGCGATTCACAGCAAGAAGGGGACTTGAAGACTACCTAGACCACCTGTTTTTGGATCCGGGTCACGATCGCCCGCGACACCTGCGAATCGGGTCGGGTATCCACCACGGCCTGGCTCCCGAGTTCCATCCTACAGGAGTGCCGAGCCTTGCGATTCCAGAGGATCATGTCGCCGGCTGATTCATCCAGATTCCACTGATGCAACCCAGCATAGCCTTCCTCCTCGGCCTCGTTGCGGTAATGCCACAGGAAGACCCAGCCACCGGGCCTCGTCACGGCAAACATTTGACGCACGCATTGGAGCGGGTCACGGCTATGGTCCAGCGCATTGGAGCAGACAACGATGTCGAAACTGTCGGCAGGAAACACCGAGAGGAGGTCTTCACCGGCTGCCTTGCGAGTGCGTGTGGGCGGAGCTAACTGGAGATCGTCGAGGATGGAGTCAAAGACATCAGCCAAGGGATCCACTGCGCTCAAGTCTACCTGCCGCCCCGGCCAGTGAAAACCCACGGCGGTCAACGGACCAGCCCCCACATCGAGCACCTGGATCGGATCCCGATTCGCGGCGGGCGAGGCGGCCACCAGTTCCTGCAAATGGGGAGGGAAGGCAAACTCCGGATCCATCCGCTGACGGAACGCTTCGGGACTCCACCGCTTGCCGCCATCCGCCAGGGCCTTTCGCCAGAACAGGGCTTCGTTTTCAAGCCCCGCGTCGTAGCTGGTATCCCCGCCGAAGAGACGGTGACGCAATCGCTGAAAAATTCTTGGCAGCATAGGCGACGTGATCGTCAGCTTGCGGGCTCTTGGCCCCGGCAACAAGTCCGGAAGGTCTGTGAGCTGAAGACCTTGCCTAAGACTTGCGGGCCCCATTCCGGGATTTCAACAGAGACGACAAACCGCTTCACTCCACCCCGTGCAGCCGTCGCGCCCGTATCACAACATCGCCCTCGTCGGTTTCATGGGCGTTGGGAAGTCCACGGTCGGACAGATTTTGGCCGGGATGCTCGACTTCGAATTCATCGACACCGACCGGGTGATCGAGACTCGCGAAGGCCGGCGAATTTCAGAGATCTTCTCCCAAGAAGGGGAAACCCGCTTCCGGGATCTGGAAACGGGCCTAATCCGGGAATACGAAATTCAGCAGGGTCTCATCTTGTCCACCGGTGGCGGACTCGTGGTGCGGCCCGAAAACCTCGCCTCGCTGCAGACCCACGCCCTGATCGTCTGCCTTTGGGCTTCACCGGCCGTCATTTACGAGCGCGTCCGCTATCAAGGTCATCGACCCCTCCTGCATACACCGGACCCTCAGGCCCGCATCGCCGAGTTACTCGAGCAACGAAAACCAGCCTACCAGCAGGCTGACATTCTCGTGGGGGTCGATTTTCGTAGTCCGCAGGAGACCGCTCAGTACATCACCAATAGTTTCCGATTGCTGCGCCACTCGCCCCATCGAAACGCGCCGTCTCCCGCTTAGTGAGTCTCACGTCGGCAACAGGTCCCGGCGCCGGTAATTCATAGCAACACTCAAGGCCCGGGCCATTCTTCCGATAACCCACTCGAACTCAATTTAGGTCCGTTCGTGTGGACGGATCGAAGGGGCCGGTCGACGTTATCCCACGCCGGCCGGCCCCGGATAGAGTTCAGCTTCCGAATAGAGTCTCACTTATCGATAGGGTCTCGCCTCCTGCTGACGGCCCCGATAGAGGCTGGGCCGCCAACCCGTCCAACGCTTGAAGGTATTAGAGAATACAAAGGGATTGGCATAACCCACCTGCTCGGCAATGACCTCGAGCTTCAGGTCCGTCTCGGCTAAAAGGCCGGCCCCATGTCGGATACGCAAGTAGGTCACCTGCTGCATGGGAGAACGCCCCAACTGTCGGCGACACAACCGTCGCAGATGCTCACCGCTGCAATGGGCACGACGCGCCAACTCGGTGAGAGTCCACGCATGAGCGGGCTTCGCTGCCACCGCCTCCCACAATTGACTTAATCGGTCGTCGATGTGCCAGGGCTGAGCAAAGCGCGAAATGTAGCCTTGGACGAGTTCCACCCAATGGTGGAGCGCGGCCAGACATCCATCGCCAGCCTGTTCGGCCATGAGACCCTCCACTGCATGCCGGAAGACCTCCGAAGGAAATTCGGCCAATACCGGCGCACTGGCGGCTCCAAGGGGGCCCCGACCGGCCGAGGCCTCATACCGGACCCAAACAAAATCCCAGCGATGCCCGGGAACCGCGTGAAAAGCACAGAGCACGTGAGCTGGCGAGAGACAGGCCTGACCGGCGCGGCAGCGCTGCCAGCGACCGTCGAGCCAGATGCGCCCTTCACCTCCGAAGCATGCCAGGAAGTAGCTGCCCGGCAGGTCAGTCCGCACCATGGTGTAGGGTTCAACCGCCTGGGCCAGGCCCACGTGGGCAATCTGGTAGGGCACCAGGGACGGGCAACCCACCGCCCTCAGGATTCTCTCCTGAGTGCCGGGTCCCGGTGTGTGCGTTTCAACCAGAGGTGGGTGGCGCATAATCCTCTTCGATCCTGCGGCACCGGTCTTTAAAACTGAATAATGAAAACCACGCGGGCCTCACAACCATCTCTGGGCCGTAATAGCCCACCCTCCCGGGTTCCTAAGTATCAAAAGCTGCCATGAGTTTTCTTTGTCAGGTCGCCCTAGTTTTACGTAACCATTGGGTCCGCCAATCATGCCGTCCCGAAATCATCCCGATATCGTCCCGCCGACCGCTCGTCCATTCCGGAAGCTCTTGGCGGCCAACCGCTCCGAAATCGCGGTCCGCATCTTCCGTGCGGCGACTGAACTCAATTTGCGCACCGTGGCGGTCTATGCGCAGGAGGACCGGTTCTGCATTCACCGCTTCAAGGCCGATGAGTCCTACCTGATCGGTCAAGGCAAGGGGCCGGTCGCCGCCTACCTGGACATCGAGAGCATTGTGGCCACCGCCAAGGCGAAGGGGGTCGATGCCATCCATCCGGGCTACGGATTCCTCAGCGAGAACCCAGCCTTCGCCCGCGCCTGCGCCAAGGCGGGCATCACCTTCGTTGGACCCAGCCCAGAGCTTCTGGACATGATGGGTGACAAGACGGCCGCACGGGCCGTGGCCCAGCGCATTGGAGTACCCACCCTGCCCGGCACGGATGAGCCTATCTCCGATCGGGATGAGGCCATGAAGGCCGCCCGCAAGATCGGCTTCCCCCTCATCATTAAGGCGGCCTTCGGCGGCGGCGGTCGAGGCATGCGAGTGGTCAAGAAGGAGTCGGAACTGTCCGGTCTGCTCGATGAGGCCCAAGGCGAGGCCGAGCGCGCTTTCGGCAACGCGGCCGTATTCCTCGAAAAATACATCCCCAGGGCCAAACACATCGAGGTTCAGATCCTCGGAGACAGCCACGGCAACGTCATCCACCTCTTCGAACGAGACTGTTCCGTGCAGCGCCGTCACCAGAAGGTGATCGAAGTGGCCCCGTCCTTTGGGCTACCCGAGAATGTCGTCCAGGAACTTTGCGATGCAGCGGCCCGACTGGCTCGCGAGATCCGCTACAACAATGCAGGGACGGTGGAGTTCCTCTACGACCTCGACCGCCACGAGTGGTTCTTCATCGAGATGAACCCCCGCATCCAAGTCGAGCACACGGTGACCGAAGTCATCACCGGGCTAGACCTCGTGCGAGCCCAGATCCTCATTGCCCAAGGTCACGCGCTGCATTCGAAGGAAGTGGGAATGCCGGTGCAAAATCAGGTGCCTCGCAATGGCTACGCCATCCAGTGCCGGGTCACCACTGAGGATCCGGAGAACAAGTTCACTCCCGATTACGGCAAGATCCTCGCCTACCGCTCGCCCGGTGGTTTTGGTATCCGTCTCGATGGTGGCATGGGCTATTCGGGTTCGGTCATCACGCCGTTCTACGATTCAATGTTGGTCAAGGTGATCGCGTCCGGGCAGTCCTACGAGATCACCATGGACCGCATGGATCGGGCTCTCTCGGAATTCCGGATCCGCGGGGTCAAAACCAATATTCCTTTCCTCGAAAACGTCATTCTCCATCCGCAGTTCCGCTGCGGACAGGCCACGACGACGCTGATCGACACCACGCCCGAACTCTTCGCCTTCCGCAGCCGCAAAGACCGGGCCACCAAACTCCTTAATTTCCTGGGCAACGTCATCGTCAACGGCAACCCGCATTCCAAGGGGTACCGGCCGACCAAGACCTTCGACCCAGCCCCGCTGCCCAAGACCGATCTGGCCGCACCCTTTCCCAAGGGTACCCGAGATCTTCTCATCGAACTCGGGCCGAAGAAGTTCGCCGACTGGACTCTCAAGCAAAAGCGACTGCTCATCACCGACACGACTTTCCGCGACGCTCACCAGTCGCTCATGGCCACACGCGTGCGGAGCTTCGACATGCTCGCCTGCTCCGACGCCTTGGCGCGCAGTGTGGGTGACGCCAAGAGCGGCCTGTTTTCTTTGGAAATGTGGGGAGGCGCCACCTTCGACACCGCCATGCGCTTCCTCAGCGAAGACCCCTGGGAACGCCTGCGGCAGTTGCGCGAGAAGATCCCGAACATCTGCTTCCAGATGCTCTTCCGGGGTTCAAACGCCGTGGG
>SXXZ01000272.1 GCA_005789375.1 Verrucomicrobiales bacterium
AGCGCGATCTGAAGGTCACGGCCTGGTACGACCTCCGCACCGTCAAGGTGGGCGAACTGTGCGTTGAGACCGCTCAACCGCTGAAGATCCGCCGCGCCATCGAAGTGGGCCATGTCTTTAAGCTGGGCACCAAGTACTCCGAGAAGCTCAACGCCACCTTCTTGGCTGAGGATGGCTCCCGCCATCCGGCGGTGATGGGTTGCTATGGCATTGGCGTGACCCGGACGCTTCAGGCGGTCATCGAGCAGTGCAATGACAAGGACGGCATCTGTTGGCCTGTGAGCGTCGCACCCTTCACGGTGTGCATCACGCCGCTGACGGTGGCGCCCGAGAGTCAGCCGATGACGCTGGCTCGCGAATTAGCGGCCACGCTGGAGGCCGCGGGTATTGAGGCGATTCTAGATGACCGCGACGAGCGTCCGGGGGTGAAGTTCAAGGACAGCGAATTGGTGGGATTCCCTCTGCGGGTCAACCTGGGCGAGAAGTCGCTGGCCAAGGGCGAAATTGAGCTCAAGCCGCGGGGCGGCACGTTGCGCATGGTGCCCATCGCGGATGCTACGGCCGAGGTGATTGCCTGGGTTCGCGCTGAATCGGCCCGTCTGCAAGGCTGAGAGACTTTTGCTAAACAGGGGTCCCGGTCAGCAACTGGTTGGGACCTCTTGCAGCACTTCCACGCAGTGGGGGATGGCCTTCACCACGAAGCTCAGGCATTCCACCGCGCCCTTGGGTTTGCCGGGTAGGCAAATCACCAAGGTGTGATCGACCACCGCGGCCAGGTTGCGAGACAGGATGGCATTGGGGGTGAACTTCAGGCTTTCCATGCGCATTTGCTCGCCGAACCCGGGAAGTTCGCGGATGGCAATTTCGCGGACCGCCTCTGGGGTTACATCGCGCAGCGCGACCCCGGTACCCCCAGTCGTTAGCACCAGTGAACACCCCTTGCTGATGAGCGAACGGATCGCCCGCTGGATGTCCTGGATCTCGTCAGGCACCAGGACATTCTCAAGGACAGTCCATCCGTAGCCCACGGAAGCTTCCTGGAGGGCGGGGCCACCCAGATCGTCGTAAAGTCCCTTCGAGGCCCGATCGGAAACGGTAATGATGCCCACGTTGAGTTGCATGGGGAGATGAAAGCCGGATCGGGCCAACCTCGCAGCACCAGAATCGTGGAGGGCGTAGACCGTTAAATCCGCTTCGAAGCTGGACCGAGCGGGTTTCGGAGTTCTTGCACCATAACCAAGGCCAGTGCCAGGGCATCGGCGGCATCGGGGTCGGGTATTTCGGCCAACGCGAGTTGCCGTTGTACCATCTTGGCGACAGCGATTTTCTGGGCGGCTCCGTAGCCCACCATCGCCAGTTTCACTTTCCTCGGGGAGATCTCATGGATTTGGATTCCCGTTCGTGCCACAGCGGCGAGTGCGGCCCCACGAGCCTCTCCCATGATGAGGGCTGTCTGGAGATTTTGGGCGAAGAAAAGGCCTTCGCAGGCGCAGAGGGCCGGGGGATGGCGTTGGACCACTTCCGTCAGGATGCGACCGATTTCGCCCAAACAACGCGAGCGCTCCCAAGATTTCGGGCAATGAATGGTCCCGGCCTCCACAAAGGTGGGGCCTTGGGCTCCGATCCGGATCACGCCCCAGCCTGTCCCTCGCAGCGATGGATCAATGCCCAGTACTCGGGAGCCTTCCGGGAGGTGCAGACCGGATTCGGGCAGCCCAGGGGATCCACCGGAGGCGCTCGGCGCCCGGCCGGACAGGCGGGCTTCCATGGCGGCAAATTGTTTGGGGCTGACACCCATGGGATCAGTGGGTTTTGGAGCGTCTGCGGGTGGTGGATTTTGGTGGTGTGCCCGCGCACTCGCCGAGCCAATCCAGATATTTTTTGGAACCGACCACGATGGGCCGCACGAGGAACTGAAGGGTGTCGTCGGGGTGGTTGGCGATCACCAATGCTTCGAGATTGAACAATAGTCGGGACTGGGTTTTGAACACCCCCTGCCAATCCATCCCGGACTCCTCAACGCCCTGCCAGCGGTCCATGGACTCCAAAGGTCCGGAGATCTGGGCGCAGTCGGCGAGCCCCGACTCCACGGATAGTCGGTTCCGTTTCACGGCCAAAGGTCTGCCGGGCACGGTCATCCAAACGGTGACCAAGGATCGGGCGGTCTTCATTTTGTCTTTTTTATGAAGGTGCTCTTCAGCGGTGTTGAGTTCAAAGAGGTGTTGATTTCTTAAAAGATGATCATACACTCATAAATAGAAAAACAGTCTCCGCCCCGAATTTAAATCCCCATGACGACCGAGAAGATCATTCGTGTGCTGGCCGGATCGATGATCCTGATCAGCGTGGCCCTGGCCTACTTCGTCAGCCAGCGCTGGTTGCTCATGACCTGCTTTGTGGGAGGCAATCTCATCCAGTCGGCACTCACCGGATTCTGTCCGGCGGGGATCGTTCTCAAGAAAATGGGGATCGGTTCAGGGAGTTGCTGCTCTCCATCGGATCAGGCACGTTGAACCATGACGCATCTGACAGCAGACAGCCGGGGTTTGATTCTCTCCTGCCCGTCCTGTTCCCAGGCCAATCGGCAGGTCTATCGCCAGTGGGATGCGGCGATCCGCTGTGGTCGTTGCAAGGGGGAGTTGGTGATGCCACCCGCGGTGATTGAGGTTCGTGACCCGCTGAGTTTCCGAGCTTTGGTGGCTGAGGTGTCCGGCCCTGTGTTTGTAGATTTTTGGGCACCTTGGTGTGGACCGTGTCGGAGTGTGGCCCCAGAAATTGAACGACTAGCCAGCCTGATGGAGCGCGAGGCACTGATTATCAAGGTCAACACGGAGGAGGTGCCGGAGGTCGCCTCGGAGCATCGTATTGAGAGCATTCCGACCTTCGTGGTCTTTCATCGTGGGATCGAGATGGCCCGAACCTCTGGCTCCATGTCGGCCACTCGGTTGAAGTCGTTCATCCAGCAAGCAATCCGTTGAGGGTTTGATTCAATCCTGAACGGGGTCTTTCTGGAGCTTATCTCTGTGATGGTTGGTTGCGATCCAGACTCGAAGCCCGGAGCGCCATTGGTGCCATAGCCAACTGCCCGGGTTCGGGTGACGCCGTTAAAAACCATGGTCTGACCGCCACCGAAGAAGGGATAGGCACCGTGCCTCATGTTCTTTCCGTCGCGGCTTTTTAGAGGAGGCAGTTGGAATACGTGGTCGGATCCTGTGCGGTTCTGCTGCTGCCGCGAGGAGAGCCGCAGATTCTGGTGCCGAAGATGGATGTGATAGTGGTCATGCCTGGCTCACTGGCGCTGGAGCTCCCAGACTTGAGTGGGTTCGAGAACGGCACTCCGAATTCTTGACTCACTGGGGTCTCAGCCAGAACGTCATCCGATGACGCCCCCAATTTCCCAATCCGGAGGAAAAACTCTGAAAGGAGGTGGAGTGCGTTTTCACTGGGGCAGTGCCCGATGGGATCGATGGTTGTGGTGGGCTCAGACGGTGATGATCGGTGCATGCCTCGCGGCCAGTTCTATGAAGTCGGCTGCCGAAGTTCCAGTGGGCGGGACCGAAGTGTGGTGGGCCTTCCGGCCTGTGGCCTCACCGCCGGTTCCTCAGGGGGCCAGTCCGAAGAACCTCGGTCCTGAGAATCCGATTGATGCGTTCGTTCGCCGAAGTCTCTCGACCAAGTCGCTGAGTTTGAGTCCGCAGGCCAGCCCACGGGAACTGCTGCGCCGCCTTCACATCGACCTGGTTGGATTACCTCCCACGCCCGAGGAGACGGCCGCCTTTGAGCGCGACCTTTCTCCGGAGGCTTGGGCCCGACGGGTCGATGCCCTGCTGGCAAGTCCTCGCTATGGGGAGCGGTGGGGGCGTCATTGGCTGGATGTTGTTCGATTTGCCCAGAGCAATGGCTATGAGCGGGATGGTGAAAAGCGAGAGGCCTGGCGCTACCGCGATTACGTCATCCGGGCCTTCAATCAAGACAAGCCCTACGACCGCTTCATCCGAGAACAAATCGCCGGTGATGAATGGGCGCCCGCCTTAGTGACTGAAACCGGTGGAGCGGGAGATGCCTGGAAAGACGCAGTGGTCGCCACCGGATTCCTGCGTCTGGGTGTCCATGACGACGAGCCGGATGACAAGATCCAGGCCGAGTTCGATGAACTGGATGACATTGTTGGGACCACCGGAGCCGCGTTCCTCGGGATGACCGTCGCGTGCGCCCGATGCCACGACCACAAATTTGACCCCATTCCCCAGCGCGATTACTACGCGATGCTGGCCATCTTCCGCCCGCTTCATGTCGGAGTGAGCGGGGGGCCTGGCCTGGAATCGCCGTTGTTCGCCCCATTGGCCGCCCCGGCTCAAATTGCCGATTGGAAGGCCTCCCAAGAACGTCAGCGCCGCGACTTGGAGACCCAACGAGCGGCTTCGACCGACGAGGCGGCCCGCAAGGTTCTCAGCCGACGGCTCGAGGCGCTCTCGAAGACCGAACCTCCCTTCGAATGGGCTCTGGCGGCCCGTGAACAGGCCGGACCGGCGACGCCCGTGCAAGTGCTGGCCCGCGGCAACCCCCGGTCTCCTGGAGCGGAGGTGTCGCCTGGATTTTTGAGGGCGGCGGGTGGAGGGGATGCTCCGGTCGGGAAGGCCGGATTGCCCACGGCCAACCGCCGTCAGGCCTTGGCTGACTGGATCGCCAGCCCTGTCAACCCGCTGACGGCCCGGGTTCTGGTGAACCGGATTTGGCATCACCACTTCGGTCGGGGGTTGGTCCGAACCACGACGGACTTCGGGCGCGTGGGAAGCCTTCCGACCCACCCAGAGTTGCTGGATTGGTTGGCGGTCGAGTTCGTCCGTCAGGGATGGTCTCTCAAGGCGCTTCACCGCCTCATCCTGACCTCGGCCACCTGGATGCAATCGTCGCGGATTCCGAATCCGGCCGCGTTCGAGGCCGATCCAGCCAATGAACTGCTTTGGCGCCAGAACTTACGACGCCTCGACGCCGAGGCCCTCCGAGACACGCTGCTTTCAGTCTCCGGCTCGTTGAATCTGGAGACGGGTGGGCGGGGATTTTTTCCGGCGCTCAGTGGCGAGGTGTTGGCAGGCGGCTCACGGCCGGGCACCGACTGGCAAGTGTCCGGCCCGGGCGAGCGAGCCCGACGCAGTGTCTATGCTTACATTCGACGCACCTCCATGGTGCCTATGTTCGAGGCTTTTGATTACAGCAACGCCACCTCGCCGTTGTCCGAACGCCCCACTACCACGGTAGCCCCGCAGGCCCTGATGCTCTTGAATGACGCCTTCGTTCAGGAGCAGGCCGGCGAGCTGGCCCAGCGGGTGCGGAGGGTTGCCGGATCGGGCGCGAGCGATGGGTTGCTCTTGCAGCAGGCCTGGACTCGAGTCACAGGCCGAACGCCTCAGCCCGAGGAAGTGGCCCGGATGTCCGAGTTCCTGTCCCGTCAGACCACAGTGTGGGAGGGGCTGCGCCACCGCCTGTCGTTCCGGCCCGATGTGCCCGACACGTTGTCCGTGCCTTATTTCAACGCGCTTTCGGCCGAGCGCTTCCTGGTGCCGCCCAGTTCCGGGTGGGAATCCTACAAGGGCCGCTGGCCCCGCGAGTACGAGGGCAACAAGGCTCTGGAGCCCGGGCGGGGGCCTTTCGCGCTTTGGCGCGGCACCACGATGAGCGATGGAGAATTGACCGTGGACCTTGTGCCTCAGGTGGGTTGTTCGCAGGTGAGCCTCCTGATGCGTTGCTCAGTTCCATCGGGCGAGGTCGCCGAGAGCGGGTTGGAATTGGTCTTCGAGCCACGGGAGGGCCGCCTCGTGGTGCGTCAACTGAGCGCCTCCGCGGCTGTCCCGATTGCCTCCTGCGGCGGTGTTTTCCTTCGGGGCGATCGATTGCCCGTCCGCATCCGCCTTGAAGGGGATCGTTTGGCAGTTTTTCTGGGCGACGAACCCGCACCGACATTGCAGGCCATGGCCCGATCGGGAGGGCCGGCTTCCGGACGTCTGGGTGTCCGCGCCTGG
>SXXZ01000273.1 GCA_005789375.1 Verrucomicrobiales bacterium
CGGCCGCGTCCGCGCAGCGTGGTGTTCTGTAGGTGCACATCCACCGTGTCCTGCTCGTGCATCACCGTGGCCACAGGCTTGAAGGCCACCCGGAAGTGGATGGTGGCCCCATTGGAGATGCCTCCCTGGATGCCGCCGGACCGGTTGGAGGTGGTGAGGATCTTGCCGTCGACGTTGCGGAAGGCGTCGTTGTGCTGCAGGCCAGTGAGGAGGATTCCATCGAACCCTGAGCCGATTTCGAAGCCCTTGGTGGCCGGCAGGGACATCATGCCCTTGGCGAGATCGGCCTCTAGGCGGTCAAAGACGGGGTCTCCCCAACCTACAGGGACATTTCGGGCCACGCCGAGGACCACTCCGCCGACGCTGTCGCCTTGAGCGCGTCGTTCTTCGATGAGTTGGATCATCGCAGGGGCCGCAGCGGCATCCGGGCAGCGGAGAATGTTGGATTCGACGGCTTCAGCGGTGAAGGTTTCAGGGTCGACGATCGACTTGAGGTGCTGGACTTGGGTCACGCAGGCCAACACTTCGACGCCCCAGAATTCGCGCAGGAGTTTCTTGGCGATGGCGCCGGCGGCCACACGGCCAATCGTTTCGCGGGCGGAAGTGCGTCCGCCACCGGGCCAGGCACGATGACCGTATTTGACGTGGTAGGTGTAATCGGCGTGGGACGGGCGGAACTTCTCGGCCATTTCGTTGTAGGCCTCGGAGCGGAAGTCCTCGTTCTTGACCCACATAGAAATGGGGGTGCCCAGTGTGAGTCCTTCGAAGGTGCCGGACAGGATCTTAACCGTGTCGGTTTCTTTGCGGGGCGTGACGATGGAAGACTGACCCGGGCGACGGCGGTCCAAGTCGGGCTGGATGTCCGCTTCGGTCAGAGGCAGACGGGGAGGGCAGCCATCGACGACCACCCCGACGCCGCCGCCATGCGATTCGCCCCAGGTGGTGATGCGGAAGAGTTGTCCAAACGTGTTGCCCATGACGCTGGGTATTTTGGGGGCAATGGTCCGGTGGGAGAAAGATCAAAGGAGGCCCTGTCGTAGGTTCCAGCTTCCGAAGCCGGCCCAGGCGGTCTGGAAAATCGGTGTACCGATAGCGGGTTCAGCAGGGGTTGCTCGTTGTCGAAAGGTGTTAAAAATATCTGAAGCGCCAAAAAGGATGTAAAAAGAACAAACTGTTTTAAAAACTCACCCATTAGTTAGGCTCGCTGCGTGATGAGTTTCCGAGGATGGGTTATTTTGGTGGCCAACGGCTTGGGCTTTTTGGGAGCACTCACCGGTTGGGGTTCGGAGCCGGACAAGAGTCAATATAACCTCTTCAACCCAGTGCCTCGAGAGGCGATGCGTCCTTTGATCACCGATCGCCCCAGTTTGACCGAAGGACCGTACACGGTGGATGCCGGTCACTTTCAGGTGGAGTCAGATATCGGCACCTGGACGCACGACACCGATGCCTCTGGGGTTGTGTCCGAAATGACCAAATTGGCCTCGGTCAACCTGAAGACAGGCCTCCTGCCTTCGTTGGATCTTCACCTAATACTCGACAGTTATGTGCGAACTCGCACCGAGGACCGCGCGGCGGGGATTTCAGATCGAGCATCGGGTTTGGGAGATCTGACCGTGCGCTTGAAGAAAAACTTCTGGGGCAACGATTCTGGATCCTCTGCTTTCGGGGTAATCCCTTACTTCAAGGTGCCCACCGCGGGGCGGGGTATTGGCAACGGGTCCGTGGAGGGTGGATTGCTATTTCCCTTGGCCGTGAGGCTTCCGGGAGAATTTGATCTGGGACTTCAGACGCGATTGGATTGTCTGCGCAACGACGGGCGTTCTGGGCATCATTTGGAGTCGGTCAACTCGGTGGTGGTAGGCCATTCGATTGTGGGCCCGCTTTCGGGTTATGTGGAGTTCTTCACGATCCACCCTTTTGAATCGAATTCCCCATGGCAGGGGTTGGTAGACTGCGGGCTTACTTATTTGCTCACCGAGGACATACAATTGGATGCGGGTTGCAACTTTGGCGTCACCGCGTCGGCCCCGGATTACAATCCGTTCCTGGGTTTGTCGTGGCGTTTCTGACGGATTGAAGGGACCTCTCGTTGACAAGCTTTAGGGTACTTGCTGCGATCGTCGGTACCGTCCCATGAATACCTCCAAGACCCTCCGATCCGGCCGTTGCCTGGCTCTGGCTCTGGCCCTCCTTACCTGTGCGGCTCAAGCCGACTCGTTTAAGCTGGAACCAGGATTTCTTTCTCTCGTTGCCGGCAAGGACCTGACGGGTTGGAAGTACAAGCCCTCCGAGAGTTTTGACGGAAAGGTTGAAGCCAGTGATGGGCGCTATACGGCCAAGGACGGGCAGATCGTGGTTAATGATTACACTGCGGCCAAGGGACCGCACCTGCGCCAATTGTGGACCCAGAAGGAATTTCCGAAGGACTTCATTCTTCGCCTGGAGTTTCGCGCCTCGGTGAACGCCGACAGCGGGATCTTTTTGCGCGGGCCGCAGTTGCAGTGCCGCGATTACTTGGTGGCCGGCCCGTACAAGGCTCTCAAGAAGTACAAGCCGCAGGACTGGAACCAGATTGAGGTGGTAGTGAAGGACAATGTCGCTCATTGCACCTGCAATGGTGAGGTGCTCGAGGCTGCGTTGAAGCTGCCAGAGACCGGTCCCATTGGTTTGGAAGCCGATCATGGCCAGATGGAGTACCGTCGGATCCGAGTCAAGGAAGTGACCTCGAAGTAGTCCCAAGGAGGGCCCTCCTGGCCGGAACGATTCAGTTGAGACGAACCTTCCGGCGTAGGCCGTTCGGAATAGGCCCAAGCAGAGTCACGCCGGGCCGAAGAACTCGGTCGGACGATACGATGGCGGTGGGGTTTTC
>SXXZ01000274.1 GCA_005789375.1 Verrucomicrobiales bacterium
CGTTTTCATCCTCTTAATAACTCGCTCAACGCTCCTTCGTTGTTCTGTGTCGTCCAAATGTCACTGTCGACAAGAAGGGTGTCCGGGTTATCATCACCCACCGCTTGTCCCATGGCCCGTAAGCAACGCCCCTCCGCCGGTAAATCTTTAGAAACTCTGCAAGTCTTCCCCAACCCTCCGGCCCGGAGGGTTTCGGGAAGCTTTTTCAATCGCGAGCTTTCGTGGCTCGAGTTTAACCAGCGGGTCTTGAACGAGGCGTTGGATTCCTCGGTTCCGTTGCTCGAGCGGGTGAAGTTTCTCGGGATCACCCATTCTAACTTGGATGAATTCTTCGAGGTCCGCGTCGCCGGGCTCAAGCAGCAGATCGAGTCGGAAGGGGGGCATCGCTCGGCCGATGGTCTTACCGCCAGTGAGTGTCTCCGGGTGGTGACGCAGCGAGTGCGAGCCCTGGTCCGGGATGCCGACCGATGCTGGTCTCACGATTTGGCTCCGGCGTTGGAGGCCGAGGGCTTCCGTTTCCTGAAGCCTGGAATGCTCGACGAGTCCGATCGGCAATGGTTGGCGTCGTACTATCAGGAGAAGGTTTATCCGGTGCTGACACCGTTGGCCGTGGATCCTTCCCATCCTTTCCCACAGTTGCTCAACAAATCGTTGAATCTGATCACTCGGATCCACACCCCAGACGGTCGGGATCCGGGGGCTACCCGTTTAGCGATCGTTCAGGTGCCTCGGGTGCTGCCTCATCTGGTGAGGTTGCCGCGACCCGATCGTCGCCGGGACTCGGTTTTCCTGTCGGACCTTATTGGAGCCAACCTGGCCGGCCTCTTTGGCGTAGCGCAGGTCGAGGCTTGGTGGTCGTTCCGGGTTACCCGCAACAGCGAACTCTATATCGACGAGGAGGAGGTCTCCAATGTGCGGATGGCCGTTGAGGCCGAGTTGCACAATCGTCGGAAAGGAGAAGCCGTGCGCCTGGAGGTTTCATCCGATTGCCCCGAAGCAATCCGCCGTGAACTCCTGACTATCCTAGGCCTCGAAGCCCATGACCTCTACGTCATCGAGGGGCCCATTGCTCCCGGTCGGCTTCTGGCCATCCTGGAAGGAGACGACTGCCCGGAACTGCGCGATGAGCCGTTTGTAGCGCCCATTGTGGAATCCCTTCGGGAAGGCGCGGATATTTTCGGAACCCTCCGTCAGGGAGATCTTCTGCTGCACCACCCGTACGAGAGTTTTGATGGGGTCTTACAGTTCCTCCAACAGGCGGCGGCCGATCCGCGTGTTTTGGCCATCAAGCACACCCGTTACCGCACGGGTGGCGATCGCCGCATCGTGGGGGCGTTGATGGATGCAGTGAAGAACGGCAAGCAGGTTACCGTGGTGGTGGAATTGAAGGCCCGATTTGACGAGGCCAACAACATCGCCTGGTCCCGCCGCCTCGAAGAGGCCGGCGTCCACGGGGTCTACGGCGTGGTAGGATACAAGGTCCACGCCAAGGTGTGTTTGGTAGTTCGTCGGGATGACGATGGTCTTCGCCGCTATGTCCATCTGGGCACCGGCAATTACAATCCTTCGACCGCCCGACTTTATACAGACCTGAGCTTGCTGACTTGTCGCCCGGACATCGGTGAAGATGCTACCACACTCTTCAACCTGCTCACGGGTGTCTGCCAGTACCGACCTACCCATCAGTTGATTTTGGCCCCTTTCGAGATGCATGAGCGGGTCCAGGCATTGATCCTACGCGAGGCCGACCATGCGCGTGCCGGGCTGCCGGCGCGGATCGTGGCCAAGATGAACGCCTTGGTAGACGAGGAAACCATCCGCTCGCTGTATGAAGCCTCTCAGGCTGGGGTCGAGATTGATTTGATCATCCGGGGTATTTGTTGCCTGCGACCTGGCGTGCCTGGCCTGAGCGAGCGGATTCGTGTGCGCAGCATCATCGATCGCTTCCTAGAGCACAGCCGCATCTGGAGTTTTGAAAACGCCGGCAATCCCTCGGTTTTCGTGACCAGTGCTGATTGGATGCCCCGAAACTTCTTCAAGCGCATCGAAGTAGCCTTTCCAATCTTGGATGGGCGGATCCGGGATCGCATTTTGCAGGAGATCCTCCAGGAGTCCCTGCAAGATGTCGCCAAGGTGCACCAGTTGCAGTCGGATCAGTCTCAGGGCGATCAGTCCCACGGAATTTACCGGAGGTCCCCGCAGGCTCAGACTCCTGGGGCTCGACGGTCCCAGTCGCGGTTCATGGACCTCGCCCGCAAGAGTCCCCCTCCCGCAAGGCCGGGACCCGCAGCCAAGTCTCCGGTGCGGATTCGTCTGGGCAAACGCCCGGAGTGATTCACCGGGCGGGAGCTTCGACCTCGCGCACGGCCGCCCCGTGAGCCTCGCTGAGCACGAGCACGGCCAGACGCCGAATCCGCGGTCCCTCCCCGGGAGCCAGAGAGGGGTGATCCATGCCGGTAGATCCAGGGTTCGCCGCTAGGTCGGTGACCAGCGCCCGCGGGATGTGCGGATCCGAGGTGTTGGCCGTAGATTCATTTATGCCCACATAATCAAAGCGGCCTCGAAGATCCGTATAGCCATCTTTAACAAAGCGGATCCCGCCATTGTCCAGCCGACCGTAGACCTTCACGTAGGCCTTGGAGACCGGGCGGTTTCCGGACGGTTCGTGGACTTCCAACGAGCCTTCGTTTTCCGCCATTTGAAGGCGGAAGGTGTGGGCGTGGTGCATCCGGGCCTTACGACGGCCGCCACCCAAGACTTCGACTACTATGTGGTCTTTGGCCAGGGCGGCGGGGATGGGCAAATCCAGAGCGTTCTTGCCCGCGGGCAATGGCACGACCGTGGAGAGGGACGGTTGAAGGATGCTGGGTTGGTCTCCGTCTCGCTCGGCGAAGGGGTTTCGACTGAAGAGAAATTCGGGGTCCATGCGGTAGTAATTGACAGTGACCGAGGACAGCCCTTTCCAGGTGAGTGACAGGGTGCGGTTCTCCACCTGGAGGTCAAAGGAGGCCTCGCGTTGGGCCGTCGCCGCCGCGGTTTGAGCATCGGAGGGAGAGCTGCCGGGAGTTCCTGGAGCTGGTTTGGCAGCGACCTTCTTGCCTTCGGCCTCGTCGACGTAGCGGGTCAGGTCCGCAAAAAGTCCGCGCCAGCGCGGCACCGGATAGGATTCGTAACCTCGGGCGATCTTGCGGGCCTCAGAGAGCTTTTCTTCGTACAAGTGGGACCAGGCCTGGAGGTAGTCGTACTGGATCCGCGTACGGACCTCCATGGGTCGCACCCGTGCCAAACGGGACAGCCCTTCGCTCACCCGGTCTTGAAGGAACAAGTAGTAGGCCACCGCCAACTCGTCGTCGGCCGCCAATCGAGGCTGGAAGGCCAGCACACGCAGAAAGCGCAGGTATTGCTCGCGGAACACGGTGTTGGCGATCCGCCGCCGGGATCCGACTGGGTGTGCTCTGGGGTTGATTAGGGGAGAATACTCGAGGTGTTCGTAGGTCCGTTGTTCGATGGGGTCGATGCGCAGGATCGGTGACTCCAGCCAAGGACCGCACTGTGCCAGGAAATCCTCCCGATGCCGCAGCCATTCGCGGAGCACTCCGGTGTCGTTGTGAACCACCGCGTATCGGGCGATGGGTTCGTTCCAGACATGGTGCTGGGAGAGAAATTCTGTGAGACGCCGGAAGAATTCAGGGTTCTTGGCAACCCGCCACGCCACTCGTTCGAGATTCAATCGGGCCAGGTTGTTGGTCGACAAGAAGGCCAGGACTTCTGCCTCGGAACCTTGCTGCGAAAGATAATCCCAGGATCGGGTGTCCCGCACGGACAACTGGCGCACCACTCGAAAGGATTGGGTCTTGGCTTGAGCGAGCGCCCTCCCCTCTAGCGTCAAGATCGCGGGCGCGTGGGCGTAATTCGTGGGCTGCGCCGGATGGCTGGGGAAATAGAAGTAGTACTCTACTTTGAGCGTTGAATAAGGCTCCAGCCGGACGGGTTGGCTGTGGGTGGCTCGACCTCTCTGGAGGGGAATGGAACCCATCGGAATTTGGGTCAACACGTCCGCCTTCACTGGGGACGAACCCGGATTGCTAATCACGACTTGTGCGCCATACGCCACGCC
>SXXZ01000275.1 GCA_005789375.1 Verrucomicrobiales bacterium
AGTGTCGAGGGAGTCAGCGCCCAAGTCCTCTATGAACTTGGCTTCGGGAGTCACTTGCTCGGCGGTCACGCCCAGTTGCTCGATGATGATGTCCTTAATCCGCTGCTCGATGGTTTTATCAGCCATGGTAATTGTCTCGTTGGGGCGCCTGTCTAGGCGTGTGACACCCGACCGTCAAGTCCCCGTTCACGAATTCTTCCCCGCTGCGGGTTTTTGTACAGGAGAAACCTCGCCCCCAATGAAGTTCTCACGTCGTACTAAAGTGGCCAGCACACGCCCAGTGCAACCCATCGGCTCGCACACCACCGCTCGCGGAGAGCGACTCTGCCGCAAGCACTTTAAAAGATGCTGCAACTCCCGCGAAGAGAGGTCGGAGGGTACCAAGATTTTGAAATCGCCGTCCGGCTGGTCCTGGAAATCCAGAACATCAAAGCCCGCCAACGGCAGACGCGGGCGCACCAATTTCCAACGATCCCGTGCATCGATCAGAAACACCAGCGGCCGTCGCTCCCAGGCCAGGCTGGCCACGTGCCGGCGATCCTCGGGACTCAATCGCTGCAACCATTCCGGGCTAGGGCCTTCGGGAACAAGCAGAGGCGGGGTCTCCGGTTCCGAAGCACCTGCCCAGTCCAGTAAGAATTCTCCCTGCCTTGATGAGGGTGACTGCGAGCTCACATCACCATGCCTCCATCAACAGTCAGCACCTGACCGGTGATGTAACGTCCCCCGGGACCCGCAAGATACAACGCCGCTTCAGCGATGTCCGAGGCCTGACCCAAAGACCCCAGGGGGATCTGCTTCAGGATCGCCTCTTTTTGCGCCTCGTTGAGGGCTGCCGTCATGTCGGTCTCGATGAATCCTGGGGCGATGGCGTTGCAGGTGACACCTCGGGAACCAAACTCTTTGGCCACCGACTTAGTGAACCCAATCAAACCAGCCTTACTCGCGGCGTAGTTGGCCTGACCGGCGTTGCCGATGAGGCCAATGACACTGGCCAAATTAATAATTCGGCCTGAGCGCTGTTTGAGAAAGGTTCGGGTCAGCGCCTTGGTGAATAGAAAGGCTCCGCGCAAGTTGGTGTTCAGCACGGTGTCCCAGTCGGACTGGCTCATTCTCATAAGGAGGCCGTCCTTGGTGACCCCGGCGTTGTTGACAAGGATATCCACCCGCCCCGCCTGCTCGAGCAGGATTTCAGCGGCGGAAGCAATAGCAGCAGCGTCTGAGACGTCGACCGCCAAGGCCCATGCCTTGCGACCCAAGGCCCGGATCTCGGCCGCAGTTTTTTCAGAGTTCTCGGCCGTGCGCGAGACCACCACCACATCGGCACCGGCCTGAGCGAAGCGAAGTGCTATGGCCCGGCCAATTCCCCGACTCGCCCCCGTCACTACCGCCACTTGATTTTCCAATTGAGACATAGGCGGAGGAAAACCCGTCACCCCGGCCCGGGGCAAGGAGCTTCATTCACTTCACTGGCCGATGGCATCAGGAAGGTGACAAGCATCCAGGATCCAGAAAGGCTCAGAACCGGTGACCCAAGTTTCCGAACAACTCGCCGGCGGAGGACTCACGGGCGTGATCTTGGCCGGAGGACGATCCCTCCGTATGGGCCGAGACAAGGCGTGGCTCGAGTCCGAGGCTCAACCCCTTCTCCTCCGACAACTCGGGATTTTGGAGCAGGCAGGCCTCAGGAGCATTGCCGTCGCGGCAGGCCCAGAGAACCGCCCTCCCCTACCTCCTACACCCGCGGGCATTCCACTCCTGAGAGACCGATTTGCCGATCTTGGCCCCATGGCTGGAGTGGAGGCCGGACTCGGATGGGCCCATGCGCGATTTCCCAACGGATGGACTCTCTTAGTCGCCGTGGATTTACCGGAACTGTCGGTTGAATGGCTGCAGCAACTCATCGCGCGGATTGCCCCTGGTAAAGGATGTGTTCCCATTTATCAGGGTCGCCTAGAACCGTTGGCTGCTATTTATCCGAACCTAGCTTGGACCATCGCCCAAGAACATTTGGAGACGCAAAAGGCCTCGGTGCAGGCATTCTGCCGCCGAGGCCTTGAAACTGGATGGATGAGTCTGTGGGAGCTCAGCGATCAAGATCACCGAGCACTCACCAACTGGAACACCCCTTTGGATTGGCCGGTCGCTCAAGCCCAAAGGGGTCCGTGACCCACGAGTTCAGCTCTGGAGATTCTTGGCCCCATTAACCGTAGAATTGACGCGGAGGCGCAGGCCGTTCAATCGAATGAAACCCGTCGCATCGTCCTGATTGTAGGCCTTGGTCGGGTCGGCCTCCATCGTTGCGATGTGCGGGTTGTACATACTGAACTGGCTCTTGCGGCCGGCGACATACATTCCGCCCTTGTAGAGCTTCACTCGAACCGTCCCGGTGACGTTCTTCTGGCTCTCCTCCACGTAAGCCTGCAGGGCCAAGCGCTCCGGGGCATACCAAAAACCGTTGTACACCAATTCCGCGTACTTCGGCACCAACGCATCGCGCTGATGCATGACCTCGCGGTCCATGGTGAGGCTTTCCATTTGGCGATGGGCATAGTGCAGGATGCTGCCACCCGGGGTCTCGTACACACCGCGACTCTTCATGCCCACGAAGCGGTTCTCTACCATATCCACACGACCGACGCCGTGCTTACCACCGATCTTGTTGAGGGTCCGCATGACCTGAAGCGGGTTAAGCTTCTTGCCGTTGACCGCGACGCAATCTCCCTTCACGTAGTCGAGGGTGACGAACTCCGGCTTGTCCGGCGCGTCTTCCGGCATCACCGATAGCGTGGTGAAATAGTCCCGGTTTTTCAGGTCGAAGGAGTCATACCAAGGGTCTTCGAGGATGCCGGCCTCGTAGGAAATGTGCAGAAGGTTCCGATCCATGGAGTACGGCTTCTTGGCGCTGGCCTGAATCGGAATCCCCTTGGCGGCACAGTAATCGATCATTTCCTGGCGACCCGGGAAATCTTTGCGGTAGCGAGCATCCCGCCACGGGGCGATGATTTCCAGTTCCGGAGCCAGTGCCGCCGCCGTCAGTTCAAAACGAACCTGGTCATTACCCTTGCCCGTCGCTCCGTGGGCGATGGCGTCGGCCTTCTCTGCGCGGGCGATCTCCACCATGCGCTTAGCGATGAGCGGACGGGCGATGCTGGTTCCCAGGAAGTATTGTCCTTCGTAAATCGCGCCAGCCCGAAGCATCGGGTAAATGAAGTCTTGAGCGAACTCCTCCTGAAGGTCGTCGATGTAAATCTTCGAGGCCCCCGTTTTCTTGGCCTTCTTTTCTAGGCCCTTCAGTTCGTCCTCCTGGCCAATGTTGGCGCAGAAGGCGATCATTTCAGCATTGCCGTAGGTTTCCTTGATCCAGGAAAGCAGCACCGAGGTGTCGAGGCCGCCGGAGTAAGCGAGTACGATTTTCATTGTCAGAAGAGACGCGCGAGTGAACGCCAGGCTCCCCGGCGTGGGAAGATCAAAACAGACGCAGAGTCCAATCGGGCCCTCGTCGATACATTGCTTTTGGCTGGGAGTATTCTCGAAGTGTTTAATGAGCTCAGTCGACGCTCTCGAAGCTCCGCTGGGCCGGTCCTGGCGTTCGCAGACAGTCGAGGAACTGGGTTCTTTAACCCCATGTGCGAGGGGTAGACGGTCTTCACTCTCTAAAACGACACTTCGCAATTCTCACTCCATCCCGCCTATCGGCTACTTCGGCTCAATGGGCCAGCGAAAGGGGTTCCAAGCGAGGGCCCGGCACCCGGCGCTTCGTACTGTCAACGACGGGGAGTTCAGCCCCCACCACCGCCGCCACCGCCCAAGTCTCGGTCGAACATGGGAATAATGAAGCGATATACAACGTAGCAGACCCCGATCATCACCACGACTTGATACAGGTTGAGCTTACGCTCGGCCAGTCGGTCCGGGATCTTATTGAACCAGCGCTTAGAGCGATGCACCCACCCTGATCGTCGACGGCGGGGTGACGACGCATTGACGAAGGGCGGCGGAATAGGGGGGCTGGGGGGAACTTCCTGATCCATGGTGACTCTTTAAGCGACATGGATTTGACCGGGAGGTGCAAGCCTGGATTTCAGCAAATTGAATTACTCTGCCACACACACCAGCCAACACTGTTTACGACCAATTTTCGTTACAAAATTTAATTCATAGACCTCAACTTTTTATATGGTCTACCCCATTCAAATCGAGGTACGAGTTGGGGTGTGGATTTTCGCAGCTGAAATCATTCCCCCGGCAAATCTTTAATCAGATTATCAAAAACCGGAATAAAACCTCAAGTTTTCCAACGATCATCCGATCCTCGGCGTGTGTCTTGTTACCCATAGATGGCCTCTTCACCACCAAAAACATTCGCAGAGCTCATGAGCGAGGCACGGGATTGCAGTCCTGAGGAGGCTCTTGAGGCGCTCGCCAAGGAACTCCAAACGCCTTCTCAACGTTTTTGGTCCACCGTGCTTTTTCCATGGTGCGGTCCGTTGCGTGAGCATTACCAAGATGTGGTCAAAGACATCTCCCGCGGCCACGACCTCAGCGAAATTAAGAGTAGCTTAATCTACTGGCGGCAACGCACCCCCAACGCCGGATTTCTGGGAGAACAATTTCGAGTGCACTCTTCCCAGGCGCTGAGGCTCTTCGAGCGTTTAAGCAAAAGCTGACGCCGTTCCTGCGCTTCTTTATTGAGAGGCCCGCTGAGAACAAACTCCTTCCGGGATCGCATCGCGAATACCCCCTTGTTTTTGGCTGGTTAGAATCGGCCGAGAAATTCCGTTCTCCTTCCCGCCTCTGCTTCCGTATCCTTTCACCATGCTCGACATGAAGTTGTTGCGCGATCGGACCGAGTTCGTCCGGGAGCGATTGGCCACGCGGAACGCCGGTGACGAAGCCAGTGTCTCCGAAGTCTTGGCTCTAGATGAATCCCGACGGGCCGCGCTCGCCGAGGCCGAGCAACTCAAAGCACGGCGCAACAGCACCTCGAAAGAAATCGGCGGGCTGATTGGCCAGAAGCGCCTCGATGAAGCCGAGTCCAAGAAAGCGGAAGTGCGCGCCCTCGGCGACCGGATCGCTGAACTCGACAAGACTGCCGCACAAGCCGAGGCCTCACGGGATTCCCTGCTCCTAATGATCCCCAACCTTCCCCACGCGAGCGTCGCCTTGGGTAAGGATGCGGCCGACAATCCGGAGATTCGCGTGCATGGGCAGAAGGCCTCCTTCGAGTTCACTCCGTACAACCATGTAGAACTTTGCGAACGGCTGAAGCTCATCGACTTTGCCCGAGGAGCCAAGCTGAGCGGATCGGGCTTTCTTCTGTACACAGGTTGGGGAGCTCGGTTGGAGCGGGCGCTCATCAACTTCCTGCTCGACCTCCATCAGCGGGAACACGGCTACACCGAAGTGGCCCCTCCCTACATCGTCGGAGAGCACTGCATGATTGGCGTGGGGCAGTTTCCGAAATTCCGGGATCAAGCCTATGCCGTGCAGGAGGGACTCGACACCTCGACGATGGGCAAACTTTACTTGCTGCCGACGGCTGAGGCTCCGGTGGCCAACATCCATCGAGAGGAGATCCTCGCTGAGAAGCACCTGCCAGTGCGCTACTGCGCCTACTCACCCTGCTTCCGGGCCGAGGCCGGCGCCGCCGGGTTGGGCACCCGGGGCATGATCCGGGTCCACCAGTTCGACAAGGTGGAGCTCATCAAGGTGGTGCATCCAGACCAGGGCTACGAGGAACTGGAAAAGATGGTCCACAATGCCGAGACGGTCTTGCAACGCCTCGGGCTGCATTACCGGGTCATTAACCTGTGCACCGGCGACATGGGCTTTGCCGCCGCCAAGACGTATGACATCGAAGTCTGGGCACCAGGACAAGGCACCTACTTGGAGGTATCGAGTTGTTCTAACTGCGAAGATTACCAGTCCCGCCGGATGAATTTGCGATTCAAGCGAGAGTCCGACGGACAGAATCTCTTCCCGCACTTGCTCAATGGATCGGGCACCGCTCTGGCCCGCCTCTTCGTGGCACTGGTAGAAACCCATCAGCAGGCCGACGGCAGTATTCGGGTGCCAGAACCGCTGCGCCCCTATCTCGGAGCGGACGTTATTCCGCTGGCTTCCTGAGAAAGCCAGCTCTCAGGCCTGGCTTCTTCTCAAGATTCGTTCCCTTGAAACGGTCAACCCTGCACTTGGCAGTGAAGCACAATTGAATACCTTTGTGCTTCCGGGGCTTCGGCTCCGGATATCGAGTCTTGAATACCTCTGGTTCCAACCATGGTTCGGCTACCCCGGTCAACGGGCGCACCGAAAGTACCGCCTCTGGTCGCTCCCTGACCTTATCCGACCGGCATCGCGCCACGGTGGAGGATCTGCTGCGACTGGTTCTGGAGGGCAAGTCCCCTCAGGAGGCCCGAAAGCTCATCGCTGGCGTGATGCAAGGGCTCCGCAATCAGGGCTACCCGGTTCCGGACGTCACCACGACGCCCTACCTGAACACCATCCCGCCCGAGGAGGAACCCGAATATCCGGGCGACCTCGAGATGGAGCGCCTGATACGAGCTCACGTCCGCTGGAACGCCATGGCGATGGTCGCCAAGGCTAACAAGACCACCAACGTCGGTGGCCACATCGCCACCTTCGCCTCGTTGGCGACACTGTACGAAGTGGGCTACAACCACTTCTTCCGGGGCAGTGCCGATGGCAAGACCGCCGACATGATTTATTTCCAGGGGCATGCCTCACCGGGAAATTACTCCCGCGCCTATTTGGAGTACCGGCTCAACGACCAGCACCTAAAAAACTTTCGTCAGGAATTGCAGGACCATCCGGGTCTGAGCTCTTACCCGCATCCGTTCCTGATGCCCGATTTCTGGATCTTCCCCACGGTGTCGATGGGACTGGGTCCCATCCATTCCATTTATCAGGCCCGCTTCAGCCGCTACTTGCAGGCACGCAAACTCGTTGCACAAGACCACGATCCCATGGTCTGGGCCTTCATCGGAGACGGTGAGTCGGATGAGCCAGAAACGCACGGAGCCATCAGCATGGCTGGCCGCGAGCACCTCGACAACCTCGTCTGGGTGATCAACTGCAATCTCCAGCGCCTC
>SXXZ01000276.1 GCA_005789375.1 Verrucomicrobiales bacterium
AGCCAATCCCATTCACGTGACCGGAGTAGCTGCTGGACACCGGATGCTTGGCCGGGTCGAAGCTGTAAACGTCCGCGAAACCGGGGGTCTTGGCATCTAGGCGCTGGCCGTTGATCACCACGTGCCGATCGTTTCCGATGCGGACGGTCTCGCCACCGAGAGCCACCAGGCGCTTGATGTAGTGGGTATTGGGAGTCATGCCCTCATGTTGCATCGACTTGAACACCACGGTGTCTCCACGACTCGGGTTCCGGAAATTGTAGGTGATCCGGTCGACCATCAGGCGATCACCCGATTTGACCCGGCAGCGAATGATTGGGTCCCCTTGTTTGAAGAAGCGCTGAGGTCGGCTGCCTTGGTCATTGGCCAAGCCCATGTGGCGCATGAAGTCGTTGGGCCCCTCGCTCATGGAGGTCTTGACGGTGTAGGTGCCCCGTCCGACCTCAACCTCGAAAGACTTGCGCAGGAAGCCGGTGATTCCGCCGGAACCCGACGAAGGCCTGACGCTTCCCAGTTCGCCATCCTGCTCGGCGATCACCTCGTAGTAGTGATAACCAAAGAGTGCCCATTCCACAGCCTGGACCGCTAGGTTTGGAACCGTCTTGCCAGTGTGGCGCAGATCTTCGCAGGTGATGCCGCTGAAGGTCGGTTGAGCCGATCCCGTGGGAATAGCCATGGGCTGGAAAAAGAATTGGCGGAAGGCAAACAGCACGATCCCCATGGTGAGGAGGCCTTCGACATTCTCGCGCATGGAGGCGTGCGGGTAGGCCATTAGCGAGGTCTGTGCTGTGGCTTCCAACCGGGTCATCGCTGCGGCGATGTCATCACGGGTGCCGCTCTTCTGCATGCTTTCCAGATGGCGGATGGATGCTTCCAACTCGGTGACGCGTGCCGGCGTCAGGAGATCCCGCTGATGATCCAGGATCTTCTGGGCTTGTTCGGCCAGGTGGCCCGCTTCCCGATAGCTTTTCCAGAATACGTAGCGGAATGGTGACATGCAGCGACGGGAAGGTCCGGCAATTCGTCGCGGGGATCTAGTTAAAATCCAAGCTCTGCTCCTTGCAGAATGTTTCGGGCCCGGCCAGTAGCACAGTTTGCTTCCTAGGCGGCGTCGAATCCGACAGGGTTCACGGCAGTGAAGCTCTTGTTTTTAGGGGATATCGTGGGCGAACCCGGTCGGCGCGCAGTCCGAATGCTCCTAGAAGACTTGGTGCACCGCGAGGGAATCGATTTTGTCGTCGCCAATGGCGAGAACAGCGCTGGGGGCAACGGGATTACCGCAGGCATCGCCGGGGAATTGTTCAGCTACGGCGTGGATATCATCACGACCGGGGATCATGTCTGGGATCAGAAGGAGACGGCTTCGTTCCTCACGACCGAGTCCCGGGTGTTGCGGCCGGCCAATTATCCGCCGGGCGTGCCGGGCAATGGATCGATTGTCTGGAACAAACCCGGTTTGCCCCCGGTGGCCGTACTGAACCTTCAAGCGCGGACGTTCATGCCGCCCATGGAAAACCCGTTCTTGCTCGCCCAGTCCGAGGTGGCTCGGTTGCGAACGGCCACCAAAGTGATCCTCGTCGATTTCCATGGTGAGGCGACTTCGGAGAAGATCGCCATGGGGCGTATGCTCGATGGCTCGGTTTCGGCGGTGATTGGAACCCATACCCACGTGCAGACCGCCGACGAACAAGTCTTTCCGGGAGGCACGGCTTATCTGACGGACGCTGGCTTTACAGGTCCGCATGATTCGGTTCTGGGGCGTCAGGTGGAGCCAGTCCTGAAGCGGTTCTTGACGGGTTTGCCGCAACGCTTCGACGTCGCCAACGGACAAGTGCGTCTCCAGGGAGCCCTGGTGGACATCGATCCGGCGACCGGACGGGCTCAATCGATTGTCCGCATCTCGGAGTTGCTGGACTAATTTCGAGCGCCTCACCGAATTACTTGCCCGCCATGTCCCGCGTTTCAAAAACTCAGTGGAGCTTTGCTGGTGACCTGTTCCAAGAAACGGTTCAGAAGACGCCCGAGTCGGTGTCCGAGTTGACCCAGAAGCTGAAGAAACAGTTGGAGAGCGGATTCGCAGATCGGAGGGTGGCGGGTGAGGTCTCCAACCTCCGGCTTCAAAGTTCTGGCCATGCCTACTTTGTCCTCAAGGATGCCGGAGCCCAGTTGGCGTGTGTGATGTTCCGGGGGCAGGGCGGGGCGGGACGAGCGGCCCTCCGTGATGGGGCCCAGGTTATTTTAGGAGGCGACCTCACGGTTTATGAGCCTCGCGGCAATTATCAACTGCGGGTTAATACGGTGGAGGTTCAGGGGGTGGGGGCGCTGCAAGCTGCCTTCGAGCGGTTGAAGGAAAAGTTGGCGGCGGAGGGGCTTTTTGATGCGTCCCGAAAGCTTCCCATTGGCCGATATCCCACCCGGATCGGGCTAGTAACTTCACCGAGCGGTGCGGCCATTCAAGATGTCCTGCATGTGCTTTCACGACGGTTCTGTCCCGAGGTAATCCTAGATCCGGTGCGCGTGCAGGGGGCCGGAGCCGCTCAAGAAATTGCCGCGGCCATCGGTCGTCTGAACCGCTTTTCGCAATTGGGGCATCCGCTGGATGTCATTCTCGTCACCCGGGGTGGTGGGTCGCTGGAAGACCTCTGGTGCTTCAACGAAGAGGTGGTGGCCCGTGCCATTGCCGCCTCAGAAGTTCCGGTGGTTTCTGCGGTGGGTCATGAGATTGATTTCACCATCGCCGATTTCGTCGCTGATTTTCGTGCCGCCACGCCCAGCGCCGCCGCCGAAATCCTGACCCAAGATTGGGTGGACAGTCGTGAATTCGTGGAGTCGGCCGGTCACCGATTGGCGGTGCTGGCTCAGCGCCGGTTAATTCGTTCTCGGGATAGTCTGGAGGGCTCGCTTCGACGCTGGATCCGGGCGCACCCGAGGCGTCGGTTGGAGACTCGTTCTCAGCAGGTGGATGAAACGATAGAATCCCTGCGCCGCGTCGCGGCCCGTTCGGTACGGACTTGGGGGCGACTCTTAGAGGCACACCGCCAGCGAATGTTGGCACAGCGCCCTCGCATGCGGGTGAGGGCGGGTCAGCAGGAGTTGCTGCGCCTTCGATCTGCGTTGACGGTCCTGCCAGGTCGGAAATTACAGCGTCGACGGCAGCTTCTGGAGAGTTTGCTGGCACGCCTGCGGTTGCTTTCGCCTCAGAATGTTTTGAACCGAGGCTATTCGCTCACGCTCGATGCTGAGACGGGAGGCGTGGTCCGGGATGCAACAAGTTTGGTTTCCGGAAGACGCCTTCAGACCCGACTTCAATCCGGCGAAGTTTTCAGTGTGGTGACGCGGGTTTCCGGAGGCTCGATTTCCGAGCCGTCCACAGAGTCATCTCAGCCTTGAACTGCAGGCAGGTCTTGGGATTTCATTGGCACGAATTATCAAGATATCGTGAAACGCTTTTCCATTCATCTCCTCGCCGTTGCAGCGACACTCATTGCTGTCACGGCCGGATGCACCACCCACGGCAAATCCAAGGCTTCCCTGTCGATCGAGCAAATCATGGAAGACGGATTCAAGGGCAAGACATCTCTGAGCGCCCGCATCTCCAAGGGGCAGGGCAATGAGGATGACTTCAAGAAAATGGCGTTCCTGACCAAGGAATTAGCCCTCAACCACCCCCCGAAGGGCGACCTCTCCAGTTGGACCGAGAAGACCACAGCTCTCAAGGCCGCTGCAGACTCCCTCGCCGCCGGAAAGCCCGGTGCGCTGGATGGCTTCAAGACGGCCGTCAACTGCAAGGCCTGCCATTCTGTGCACAAGGGGGACTGATCGATCGGGACTCTTCTTTTTCGGCTTATCAATAAAGGGCTACCTCGTTTGGGGTGGCCTTTTTTGTGCCTAGAAAAAGCGATGAGGATCGCGAGTGCTTCTCAGCGAATTGCTCAGCGCTTCCTCAGGACGAAGGCATCGGCATCAAATTCTGCGGTGCCTGAATCGGCGCGCAGTTCGGCATGGAGGATGATCTCTCGCGGCGATGAGCCGTTCTCTCCCATGGGTCTGCCGGGCCTGCGGCGTCCGCCTTCGCCGCGAGCCGGAATCGAAATTTCGCGTTTCAGGAGGGTCCAGTCGGTGGTGCCGGTCACGCTTTGAAGTGAGGTGGATCCCTCTTCGAATCGTTCCCCTCTGCGCCCCCATTCCATGTCGAGGCAGGCCCCAAAGCCAGAAACCGATCGAGTGCGCACCCGGGCCTCCCATTGGTAAAGGCCGGGAGCCAGCAGAATTCGTTTTTGGAGTGACGTCCGGCTTTCGGCGGCAGAGGCGGTGATGCGAAAGACCGAGGTGCCCTCGTCGGTCTCGATCCGAGTTGCAGGGCCTTCTTGCTCAGGGGAAGAGGATGACCAATCGGTGAGGCGCATGCGACCCTCGTTGTCGAACTCGCCCGGCTGGGGTGGTTGGTAGCGCTGACCCGCAAAGGCGGCCATCCGCTGCCGGGTCCGCTGCAATGTGGAGTCCACCGCGCGTTGTACCGGCGGCAGTTCGGCTTCACGGCCCTCTAAAATGAGTCTCTCCCGGAGTCGGTATTGTGCGTTGCTGAACACCCCATCTACAAACTGCGGTCGGAACACGGTGTTGGTCAGTTCCCGCATACGATGACTCAGTTGATCGGCCATGGCCGGGATAGAAAAAAGCCGTTGGCCGAGGAGGCTGCTCAAGGGGGGAGTAAACGATCCCCGCGGGCTTCTCCAGAGCTGGTCCATCCCGTGCGGCATGAGTACCAAGCGGTCGGAAGCGGGCACATGGTACACCCGATAGTTGTTACGGTTCCGAAGGTAGCCATCCCAATCGTCTAGCAGGATTTGCAGTGCCCCGAGCGTGGCGATGCGATCGATGTCCAGATGGCGGGATACTTGTTGTAGGCGCTCGGCCGGATCTTGCACCGCGAGGGACTGACGCAGGGCAATGAGGTCCGACCAATCAGGAGCCCCCTCGCCGGAGTCTCGCTCAAGATTCGCGTCCAAGTCCGTGATGAATCCAGGGTCATAAAAATTGCCCTTCGACGACCCGAAATGCTGCTTCAGGAAGGCCTTGTCCCAGCCACCCTTGAGCACATAAATCCCCAAGTAGCGACCATTCAGGGAGACGAGGGCTCGAGTGGCCCTGGGTGTCGGCAGTCCTGACTGGATAAACATCTCCGAGGCTAATA
>SXXZ01000277.1 GCA_005789375.1 Verrucomicrobiales bacterium
CCATCGTACCAATGGAACCGCAGCGCGGCCTGACCTCGACGGGCCGGAATATCCCAGACCACGTGCGAACGCACCGGGCCGGTTTCGTCATTAGCCCCCTCCGACGTGGCCTCGACGGCACTGGGATTGGACAAATCCATCGACAACGTAGGCACGTTGAGTAAGTGGCACCCCATGTCACCGACGGCACCAGTCCCGAAGTCCCACCAACCGCGCCACTTGAAGTGGCCCCATGCCGGATGATACGGGCGCTCTGGAGCGGTCCCAAGCCAGAGGTCCCAGGACAATTCCTTCGGAACAATCGGCCGATCGGTCGGGCGCTGAACTCCCTGGGCCCACCAAGGGCCGGGACGATCGGTCCAGCAGTGAATCTCCCGAACCGTTCCGAGCACCCCTGCCTTAACCCACTCGGCGTCCCTCCGCACGGCTGCCCGCGACATGCCTTGGTTGCCCATTTGCGTGGCCACGCCCGCCGCCCGGGTGGCCCGGGTCAATTCGCGGGCCTCCCAAATCGTGTGGGTCAATGGCTTCTGGCAATAGACATGCCATCCGTGCTGGACCGCCCGCATCGATGGTGGGAAGTGCGTGTGATCGGGCGTCGAAACGGTAATCGCGTCGATCTGGTTGCCCAACTGATCGAACATTTCACGCCAATCGGCAAAACGACGGGCCGAGGTGAAGGTCTTGCCCGCCTGAGCCAAACGGCCGGAATCCACGTCACAAAGCCCGACGATGTTCTCGGTGGCACCCACTTGGGTGACATCGGTCCAACCCTTTCCACCCACGCCAACCGCCGCAATTCGGAGCCTCTCATTGGCTCCAAGCACCCGCCGTCGACTCACATAAGGGGCTTGGCATCCGGCCAGATAAGCCCCTCCGGCGAGCACGATGGAATCCCTGAGAAATTGACGGCGTGACGGGGAGTTCATGAGTCCAACGGTGGTCCTACTCCGCGATCTCCGGCAAGTCGGATTCGCCCGGCTGAGCGCAAACTTATTTTGTACACGTCCCGCCGCCGTCCGGTTTCCAGGGTTGGCGACACGGGCAGGAACAGGCAAGGTGTTGGAAGTTTTCCAAGTCATCCGATGGCCTCCACTGTTGCACCTCACGCTCCGTCTTGGCGCCGCCTCCTGCAAACCGCAGGTCCGTTGCTGGGTTTGGTCTTTGTCTTGGGACTGCTGGCACTCAGTGAAGAGGCCCGCCCCACCCTCTTCACGGGCCGCAACGCGGCGATTGTCCTCACCCAAACCGTCATCGTGGCCTTGGGCTCGATTGGCATGACGATGATCATTGTCAGTGGTGGCATCGATCTCAGCGTTGGAGCCGCGGTCGCCTTCAGTTCTGTGGTTGGAGCCAAGATGCTGACCGCTGGCCACAACTCCTGGATGGCGGCAGCGGCTGTGATGGGTACTGGGGCGCTCATCGGCGCAGCCAATGGAGGACTCATCGCCGGACTGCGCCTCTCTCCCTTCATCATTAGTCTTGGAATGATGGGAGTGGTGCGTGGGGGCGCCAAGTGGATCAGCGGCAAGCAGGCCGTCTACAACCCCGAGGGCAGCGGTCTCAACACCCTGATGGAGCGAACCAACCCGCAAGGCTTCCTGCCTCTGCCTCCGGGCGTTTGGATTACCTTGGGCCTGGCGGTAGTCGCTAGCTTCATCATGCGCCGCAGCGTTTTTGGTCGCCATGTCTACGCTATCGGGTCCAGCGAACCGGCCGCTCGCTTATGTGGAGTCCGGGTGCAACGGGTCAAACTATTGCTCTACACACTGGCAGGAGCCTTCTTCGGATTGGCCGGATTAATGCAGCAATCCCGACTCACCCAGGGGGATCCTACGGTGGCCGTCGGTCTCGAATTAGACATCATCGCCGCCGTCGTGATCGGCGGGGCCAGCCTCAACGGTGGCATCGGTGGCATCGGTGGCTCGCTGATGGGAGCCCTCTTGATGGCGGTTCTGCGCAATGGCACCAACCAACTCGGCTGGGATTCCTACATTCAGGAAATCATCATCGGCGCGGTGATTGTCATGGCCGTGGGCCTAGACAAATGGCGCCAGGGTCGCGCGCACTGACGTCCGACGCCCCTCCACGATGGGCGACCCTTTTTTGAACAACGCAGGCCCGGTGCGCTCGGCCACTCTGGCGCGAGTAAACTCTTCGATTTTGAGGCATTCTCGGTTTGAATCGCTCGCACATGGACAAGCGGTTCTACATCACCACGGCGATTGATTATGTGAACGGGGCTCCCCACCTGGGGCACGCCTACGAAAAGGTGGTGGCCGACGTCATCGCTCGGGCTCGGCGAAGCCTGGGACAGTCTGTCTTCTTCCTGACCGGATTGGACGAACACGGCCAGAAGGTCCAGCAAGCGGCCCACGATTTAGGCCAATCGCCTCAAGCCTACTGCGATGACCTCGCCGTCCAGTGGAGTTCCTTCGTCCAGTCCCTCGGGTTGAGTCACGACGATTTCGTTCGCACCACCGATGCCCGTCATCAGCACATCGTGGCGGCGTTGCTCAACCGACTCCACGCGACGGGTCACTTTTACAAGTCGGCCTACCGGGGATTTTATTCGGTGAAGGAGGAAACGTTCCTCACCGAAAAAGACCGCAATCCCGACGGTTCCTGGGATCCGCAATGGGGCGTCGTGCAGGAACTGGTTGAGGAGAACTGGTACTTTAAGCTGGGTGAGCACCAAGCGTGGTTGGTCGAGTACCTTGAAAAGAATCCCGAGTTCGTCCAACCCACCAACCGGCGCAACGAGGTCCTGGGTTTCCTGCGTTCCCAGAAGCTCGAAGACCTCTGCATTTCCCGTCCGTCCTCTCGACTCTCCTGGGGAATCCCCCTGCCCTTCGATCCCGGCTATGTGACTTACGTCTGGTTCGATGCGTTGGTGAACTATTTTTCCATCCCAGCCGCCTTGGGCGACCCCGCGGCACTCGCGCCCCTCGGCAGCCCAGCGCCCGCCAGTTCCAGCTTGTCCGTTTGGCCCGCAGACATTCATTTGATCGGCAAGGACATCCTCAAGTTCCATGCCGTGTACTGGCCGATCATGCTTCACGCCCTTGGAGCCCCGTTGCCCAAGACCATTTTAGTCCACGGTTGGTGGCAGAAGGACGGCGCCAAGCTCAGCAAGAGCACGGGCAACGTGGTGGATCCCCTGGCCATCATTGGCGAATGGGGGTTAGACGCCTTCCGCTACTACGTCGTCCGGGAATTGGGCATTGGCCCCGACGGCAACTGGACCGACGACGGGTTCCGTGTCCGCTACAACTCGGAATTGGCCAATGGACTGGGCAACTTGCTCAACCGGGCGGTCAACATGCTCAACAAGTATCGAGCGGGCGTGGTCCCTTCCCCGTCCAGCACCCTCGCGGTGGAGGCCACGGCGGCCGTCGAGAAAACGCGCGCGTGCTACCTGGCCAACGACCCGCAAGGAGCCCTCATCGCGGCCTGGGAGCTGGTGAATCGGGCCAACCTGTTTGTCGAAGAGACCAAACCCTTCCACCTGGCCAAAGATCCGGCGCAGTCCGAACTATTGGATTCGGTGCTCTACAATTTGGTGGAGTCGTGCCGAATTCTGGCCGTGCTGGTGCAACCGGTGATGCCGGCAATCGCCGACAAGATTTTCGCCCAACTCCAGGTCGGCGGCGCAGCCTCGGATTGGAAGCAATCGGCCTGGGGTGGTCTGGCGCAAGGGCACCAGGTCGGCGCGCCCATCCCGCTCTTTCCCCGCAAAGATCTCGCTCCGAAATAACCCACGGAGGTCTGCCTGCTTGATCGAAGATCTGCGACCGCTCCGCTGGCAAATCATCGTCGATCTCCATCGTGGTTGGTCAGGATTGATCGGGGTCGATCCGCGTTGAAGTCTACTGAGGTCGATATCTCGCGATAGAAATCTCGCGATAGATATTCTCCCCAACCTTAACCAGCTCCCCACCTCAAGCAGCTCCCCTCATCAACCAGCAAAGGCCGAGGCGAGCGCACCCGCTACGTCCCAATGCCTGCCCGCGGCCCGACCGGTCTGAGCCTCAGGGAACCTTCACCTTGGACAGCAGCGTGCCGACGATGCTTTCTGTGGTCACTTCTTCGGCTTCGGCCTCATAGGTGAGCAGAATGCGGTGCCGCAAAACGTCGAGAGCGATGCGCTTAACGTCCTCCGGTGTCACATAGTTGCGCCCCTCGATGAGTGCACACGCCCGTGCGGCCAAAGTCAGATTGATCGTGGCCCGCGGGCTGGCACCGATTCGAACCAGGCGCTTGAGTTCCGGCGCTACTCCGGAACCCGAGGCTGCCTCACGAGTCGAAATCACCAGACGAACAATGTAGTCGCGCACTAGCGGATCCACATGGATCGAGTTGACCAGAGTCTGATAGGCGGAGATTTCCTCCGGCTTCACGACCGAGTCGATCGTGAGCTGCGGGCGGGTACTGGCCATGCGATCGAGGATGATCAATTCCTCCTCGGCCGACGGATAGCCCACCACCACCTTCAACATGAATCGGTCCATTTGAGCCTCGGGCAAGGGATAGGTTCCCTCCTGCTCAATAGGATTCTGAGTCGCCAACACTAGGAAGGGATCCGGCAACGGCCACGTCTTGTCACCGATGGTCACCTGGCGCTCTTGCATGGCCTCCAGCAATGCGGACTGCACTTTGCTCGGGGCGCGGTTAATTTCGTCGGCCAGCACCAGATTGGCGAAAATCGGTCCCTGTCGGGTTGAGTAAGTCCCCTGCAACGGATCATAAATCAGCGTTCCAGTGATGTCGCCCGGCAGCAAATCAGGCGTAAATTGAATCCGCGAAAATTGACAATCCGTGGCTCGGGCGAGTGCGCTGACGCTGGCGGTCTTGGCCAAACCGGGCAACCCTTCGAGCAAAATGTGACCTCGGGCCACCAGGCCCACCATCAACCGATGGATGAGTTCTTGTTGCCCCACGATCACCCGAGCCATCTCTGAGCGGACCCGGCCCAGATGTTCACTGGCAGCACGGTAAGGAGCGAGGGATGTAGAATCAGTGGGGGCACTCATGGCTGAATCGATTGAGATGCAAACAATCAGTGAACTAGGCTTGAAGTCCAGCCTCACACCGAACTTTCACCCCAATAAAACAATATTGCCGACCCTCCACACCAGAATGCTCTCGCCCTGAAAGCCGGGTCGGGTTCCTATAGGCACCCAAGCATGTACCTCGCTCGTTGGCTGATACTCTGGACCCTGACCGCATCGGTCGCTTTTACCGCCGAGCTTCCCACCGTAGAAGGAGCATTGGGATGGATGCGTAAGGGCGACTCCACGAATGCGATCGCCACACTCAGCGCCTTGCTCAAGCAAAAGCCCGACGAAGTCCGAGCATGGCACTTACGAGCCCAGATCCGAGGTCTGAGTGGCGATGCTGACGGGGCAATTGCGGACTTCGGAGAAGCCATTCAGCGCAACCCCAAATCCCCCTATCTGGTCCAAGAGCGCGGAATGCTTCATTTCCGTCGCAATGACATGGAAAAGGCTCTCATCGATTTCGATCGAACCAACGAAATTGATTCTCGGATGGCGCCGCAAAATTGGCAGCGCGGCATCGCCCTCTATTACGCCGGACGCTACGCAGATGGACGCCGGCAGTTCGAGCTGCACCAGACGGTCAATTCCGACGACGTGGAGAATGCCGTCTGGCACTTCCTGTGCGTGGCACGCGAAAAGAACCCGGAGACTGCACGCGCTCGATTAATTCCCATCCAGGGCGATGTGCGTGTCCCGATGAAAGAAGTCCACCGACTCTTTTCTGGGTCAGCGACGCCTGCCGACGTGATCAAAGCCGCCGAGGAGACCTCGGCCGAGCCCAAGGCTAAACAAAAACACCTTTTCTACGCCCGCCTCTATCTGGGCCTCTATTTCGAAGCGACCGGGGACAAGACCCGCGCCGCCGAACACATCCGCACGGCCGCCGACATGGCTCCGCGCGACGACTACATGGGCGATGTCGCCCGTGTCCACGCCCGCCGTTTGAAAGAATGAACCCTCCTCCGACCGATTCCCCTAACTCCAGCAATGGCCCGCGACGCGGATCCGACCGACCTGCTCGCGGACCTCGATTCGTCCAGCAACGCCGTCCTTTCAGCCCGCAGCAAAGCCCGCAGCAAAGCCCGCAGCAAGACCGTCGACCCGGCGCCGGACGGCCAGTTGCCGGACGGCCAGTTGTCCATCCAGAGGCACGGAATCCGTCACCCAGACCGGAGGGAAGACACCCCCAGCCTCCACGAGGAGAACTTGCCGATGAACCGGGAGGAATTCCGCCCTCCCAGATGACTCCGCTGCAATTGGCTGTTCGGATCGTGAGCCGTTCCACCCCCGAGAACCCAGCGGACATGGTCTTGCGCCAAACGCTCTTCCGTCGTCGGGGTCTGTCGCCCTCCGATGCCACTTGGGTCAGTCGGGCCGTTTTTAGTTTTTTCCGATGGGAACGCTGGTTGGCCGCTGATCGCCCCCTAGAATCGCGCATCGAAGATGGCTTACGCCTGGCGGCTCGGTTCGCCGCAGAACCAAAAACTTTTTCCAACGATGAACTGGTCCGCAATACCCTGCCTGATTGGGCGGCCCAACATCTGGCGGTCACACCCGAATTAGCTCGCTCACTTCAACGCGAACCCAGCCTCTGGATCCGAAGCCGACCCGAATCCAGTGAAGAGCTGTCTCAACGTCTTCGCGATCTTAAGCCCGGCCCTTTCCCCGACTCGTACCAGTTCACAGGCCGGGATGACCTCTTCATAGACCGAGGGTTTCAAGCCGGCCAATTCGAGATCCAGGATATCGCCTCTCAGGCCGTGGGACGCATTTGCGCTCCGCGAGCCAGTGAGGTGTGGTGGGATGCCTGCGCGGGCGAGGGCGGCAAGACCCTGCACTTGTCAGCACTAATGGGTGGCAAGAGCCTCATTTGGGCCAGTGACCGTGCGGCCTGGCGTCTTGATCGCCTCCGCCAGCGGGCCGGCCGGGCCAAGTGCTTCAATTATAGGGCTGTTCATTGGGACGGCTCGGAACACCCGCCCACGAAGACCCGCTTCGATGGCATTCTCCTCGACGCCCCCTGTTCTGGATTGGGCACCTGGGGTCGCAATCCCCATTCCCGATGGACAACTACAGTCCAAGACATCGAGGAACTCGCAGCCATTCAGCGAAAGTTGCTCCAGAACGTGGCCGACTCCCTGAAACCGGGCGGTCGATTAATCTACGCCGTCTGCACGCTAAGCCGTGCCGAAACAACCGAGGTCGCCGACTGGTTTACCCAGGAGCGCAGTGACTTGGATACCCTCGCCGTGATCAATCCGTTCCAGCCTGACGAGCCTCCGGTCACCCAGTTGCAACTGTTGCCTCAGGACACCGGCGGCAACGGCATGTTTGTCGCCGCTTGGACCAAGCTCTAATAGGGGCTAACAGGGTCTAACAGGGTCTAATAGGGGCCTCACAGCGCCTCAAGGACAACTCCGCGGGGGGCCGCGGAGTTGTCTCTCTCCGACAGAGTCAGGCCTTCAATTAAGCCTTGAGTCCCAGGCCGAGACCATCGCGGCAGTAGCGAATGCTCTTCTCAAGTTCGTCGCGCTGCCGCTGCTTGTCACCGCCATCGTACTGATCCATCGCCTGCCCACGACGGGCGACGGCCAGGAATCGTGCAAATTCTACGGCCGACTTCTTGGGAAAAGCCTCCCAGAAGGAGTCCTGGTAGTACGGAAACTCCACGGCGAATCCGCCGATGGTCTCGATGTTCACCGCCACACCCGGGCACAATTGCGCGTACCGATCGAAGTACCGATTCAAGTCCACACAGCCTCCGTCGCCCATCGCCGTCCACTGCACCTTGCAACCCTTGTCGGTCTGCCAAATGCGCGAATCCCGCAAGCTGGTGGTAATGGCGTAGGGACCGAGTTTCTCCAAGCTGTCCAAGGGATCTTCGAGAGTCCAAGCCGCATTGCCGGAGTCCATGTTGGCACCGACAAACTCGCGACCGGCTCCTTCGATCAAGGTGATCAATTCTTCAGCCGTCATGTCGCCCGCGTGGTTTTCCACCGACACTTTTACACCCAAATCCAAGGCCTGATTCCGGCAGGCCTTCAATACCTTAACCGTGTCGGCGATCCGCGCCTCGATTCCACCCGGAGTCCGACGATCATCGCGCGAACCCAGCACCACCCGGAAGGCGGGTGAACCCACCGCCTTAGAAAGGCGCAGCCCCAAGGACAAATGCTCCTCGGCAGTGCCCCAGTCCTTTTTGAACGACTTGGAAGTCGGACAAATGCTCCAGGAACCGAGCAAGATTTCCACGCCCTTGTCTGCGGCGTACTTGCGCAGTTCTGCTGCGGCCGAGGTTTCCATCGAACCCAGTCCGGCCAGGTCAGTGATGAAGAGGGTATCGAGTTTCAACCCGGCTGCGTAATCCACCAACTCACGCCCCTTCCATCCCCAAGCCCGGACGGCGAAGTTGTCGATGCCTAGCTTGATGCGGTTACCCGAGGCATCACGACGAGCTGCAACGGCGGCCGAGGCGACGGGAGCCACGAGAGCGGAGGCGCCAGCCACGGCGGCGGCGGTGAGGAATTTACGTCGGTTCATGGTTTGAGGAGAGCTTTTGCCGGGACACGTCATTTTGGCCAGAGCGGAAAACCGTCCGAGTTAGGAAACAGGCGGCTCCGAAACCAGCGGAACCGACTCGGACGACTGGGGATCCTGAGGCAAGCCGTAGGCCTCGGCCAAACGACGGGCCATGCGGGCTTCGGCCCTGAAGTCACCGAACCACCACCGCAAGTACAACCCGTTAGCCGCACTCCATCCGCACCAAAGAACAGCCCAACAAAACCAGACCGTGGAATCCACCTGGTCCCAAAGCCTCCAGGCGCTCAACAAGATCATCAGCCCCCAGACCGCACAAAAATGCAGGGTGTACACCGAAAAGAACGACCCCGGGTTTTCATAGCTGAACCCGCTCAATTTGGGCGAAACATGGGGATAGAAGTAATCAGCCTCCAATTCCGAGGCGATGAGGACCTTCGCGCCCAAGAGCATATTGATTCGGGCCTCGAGGGCTCGAGCATGGACTCGGGCAAAGTCACAAAAGTGCAGGAAGAACGAGGCCGTAACCCCGGTGCTGATCAACCCAAAACAAACTACGAACCACCCCATCCAACGGTCCCACAAAAGCAAGCCAATGGCAGTCAACGTAGACACTAACAGGAGCGAGAAGAACTTGCGGTTGTAAGCATATTGCATGGCCCGCATGCGCTCTAACTGACGGGTTAGGGCGTCGTATTCCAGACGGGTTCGTTCCGCGGGCGAAAGTCCGCTGGTATCGAGGGGGGGCTGTGTTGGCAGGTTCATTCGTGGGTTGCCTCGTTGGGTATCGATGGAGCCGCCGCCCCCTTGACGGCCTTGAACATGGCCAGACAGCGACCGCGCTGAACATCGTGCTGAACGATGGGTGACACGTATCGGCTTCGGGCTAGCAAGATCGGTCGGGCCCAAGGCTCTTGGATGCAATCCGACGGTGCATCCGCCAACTCCGGCACCCATTGTCGAACAAAGGCTCCATCCGGATCACATTTCTCACCCTGGGTCACTGGGTTGAAGATTCGGAAATAGGGGGCGGCGTCGGTGCCACAGCCCGCACTCCACTGCCAACCGCCGTTGTTGGCGGCCAAATCGCCATCCACCAACGTCCGCATGAAGTAGCGTTCACCTCGCTGCCAAGAGACCATCAGATCTTTGGTCAGAAACATGGCAACGATCATTCGGAGCCGGTTGTGCATCCACCCCGTGGCATTCAGGCATCGCATGGCCGCATCGACGATCGGATATCCGGTCTGACCGGCGCACCACGCGTCAAACTGAGCGTCAGTTCCCTGCCACTGAATCTGATTGTACTCCGGGCGAAAGGCCCCCGCTGCGACGCGCGGATGATTGGTTAGAATCTGAATGTAAAACTCACGCCAAATGAGCTCACTGAGCCACGTGTCGCAGGATTTCAGACTCGTCGCCGTCGTGGCCCTGGACCGGGCCGTTTGCAATCGATCCAGAACCGTCCGGATTCCCACCGTCCCAAAACGCAGATGTGGTGAGAGTTGCGAGGTGCCAGGATTCTTTTCGAGGACGTTGCGTCCATGGTCATAGCCGAAAACGCGCGCCTCCAGAAATGCTTCCAGAGCCTGCAGTCCGGCCCTTTCACCGGCTGGGAAGAGACTCTGCGCCAACGGGTGGCCCAGCGCCTCACCGCCATTGGGCAGGGGCAAGGATGGCGGCGATGGCATCGGCGACTTGGGTGCGCCAATCCGCGGTAATGGCCCGGCCACCGGCAACGTTTTCCAGGCACGGGAATACGGTGTGAAGACACTGAACACCGTGCCGGTGCGAGTCAGCACCTCCCGCTCTTCATGGATTACCGCGTCTTTATGAGACCGAAACCCGATCGAGCGCTCCTTCAAGGCAGCACGAACCCGCTCATCACGAGCCATCGCATAAGGCTCGTAGTCCCGATTGGTGAACACCGAAATGGCACCCACCTCGCGAGCCAACGCCGGGATAACCTCCTCCGGAGGCCCTCGACGCACCACCAATTGGTGCCCTAAACTCTCGAGATTTCGCGACAACGCCTCCAGGGATCGCAGCAGGAAATTCACCCGAGCCGGCCCTACGTCCGGGGACTGCAAAATCGCGTCATCCCAACAGAAGACAGTTACCAAACGGTCCGATTCGCTATAGGCCTGCCATAGCGACGTGTTGTCGGTAACTCGAAGATCGCGCCGAAACCAATGGAGAACCGTTTTCAAGATGAGACGCTTAGCATGCCGCGGTCATTGTTCAACTCGAAGTCCAGACACGCGGTCCGGTCATTGACGAACCAACCTCATTTATGCCCTAACGGAATCGGACCTAGCGGAATCGGATTCGGTCAACCGCCCTCGCCGTGAAAAGAGAAAATGCCAGGGTACCCACGGCAGACGCGGAACAAGCACCGTTGCTGCCTTCCGGCCCTGGCGGGGTTCACAAGTCCACGTTCCATGGGCCCTGGCACGAACAAATTAGGGTCAGGCATCCCTGTCGAACAAGGGGAATTCCCTGAATCTTCGGCTACGGACCCTCTAGGGAACGACTAAGTTCGATCGGTCGTGCTGGCTGCGCCTTCCTCTGCCGGCCATTTTTGCCGCTCCTCCCTAAATACTGGGAATAAACGGCTCGTTTCAGCGTGTTCCTCGGCAAGAATTGAGGTTTTTGGGCTGTTTTAGGGGCTGGCACAGCCACTGCTTGAACCCACTCGCCATGAGTAGCGTCGCTGAAATCGAGATCACTAAAACCCAGACGGTCCAGTTACCTCTGGGCCTTTTGGGCTTTGAGCGAATCAAGACTTACTCGCTCATTACCAGAGCCGATCAAACACCCTTCCACTGGCTCTCAGTCCCTGATGGAGGCGATCTCGCCTTCTTGGTGGTGCCTCCATGTCTGGTACTGCCCGATTACGCCCTCGATATGAGCGACGCCGACGCGGACTTTCTGGAGATCCGGAATCCCAACGACACTCTGGTCTTCAACATCGTGACCCTGAAATCGGATGGATCGGCCACCGTAAACCTTAAGGGCCCCATCGTGATCAACCGACACACGATGATCGGAATGCAAGTAGTGTTGAGCCAGTCGCAATACGCGATCAAACACCCGATCCAAGCAACCTGAAGCACGCATACCAAGGAGGGTCTAATGCTGATACTTTCGCGAAAAGTCGGAGAGAGCCTGGTCATCGACGGACGAGTGATTGTCAAAATCATCCGCACCGATGGTGACACGGTCAAAGTGGGCATCGAGGCCCCTGCCGACATCCCTGTCCATCGACAGGAAGTCTACGACGAAATCCAAAAGGCTAACCGAGAGGCCGCCACTCGGATCCCCCTACCCCACTTGCCGACTTTTGGAAAACCCAAGAGCCCAACGGCCTCCACCCCTTTAAGTCCTGCCAACAACCAAACCCATAGTAAAACTGTATGATTATCAGTTCCAACTTGGCTGCACAATCGGCCGCCAACGACCTCACTAACACATCCGCAGCACTCGCCAAGTCCTTGGCCAAACTCAGCTCGGGTTCACGCATTGTGAATGCGTACGATGACGCGGCCGGAGTGGCCATCAGCCTGCGCTTCGACGCCAAGATAGAGCGAGCCAACGCCGCCCGGGATAACGTGGCCAACGCGATGTCGTTCACCAACACCCAGGACGGCTACCTCAAGCGGGTGTCCAAGACCCTCAACCGTATGAGCGAACTGGCCATGCTCTCGCTCGACGGTACTAAGAGCGACGCCGACCGGGC